>NCET01000422.1 GCA_002280815.1 Flavobacteriales bacterium 32-34-25
GCACTATTAAAAAGAGCCAAAACGAATAAAGGAGTTTTGGTTGAGGTTTCTTTAATCGAATCGATTTTAGACGTTCAGTTTGAAGCCATTACTTCCTATTTGAATGATGGTGGGAAATTGCAGGAAAGAGGCGATGTTGCCGGTAGTGCTCATGCTTTTTTAAGTGCGCCATACGGAGTGTATAAAACTCAGGATGGCTATCTTTCACTGGCTATGGGTGATTTAATGTACATTAGTGCATTGCTGGAAGTCAATCTTGAAAAGTACAAAGAAAAACATTTGTGGTTTGAATTCCGTGACGAAATCAGAACGCTGTTGAGTGATCGACTGGCACAAAAAACAACAGACCATTGGTTGCAATTGTTGCAGGAAAAAGGCGTTTGGTGTGGGAAAGTGTTGAATTATCAGGATTTGGATCAGATTGATTTTGGTATGCCAATGAAACAAACCATCGAAAATTCAGATAATAAAAAAATCGTTACTACCAGAAGTCCGATTCAGTTAGATGGCGAAATTTTGATGAGTCGAAAAGCAGCACCAAAAGTAGGAGAGCACAATAAAATAATTCTTGAAACTATTATCAATTAGAAGATGAAACCATTAGAAGATTATTTAATAATAGATTTCAGCCAGTTTCTTTCGGGACCTTCGGCAAGTTTACGCCTGGCCGATTTGGGTGCCCGTGTTATTAAAATTGAAAAACCCGGAACAGGTGATATTTGCAGAACTTTATATACTTCTGATTTGATTATGAACGGAGAATCTTCCGTTTTTCATACGATAAATCGAAATAAAGAATCCTTTGCGATTGATTTCAAACAGCCACAAGAATTAGCAAAACTGAAGAAACTTTTGGCGAAAGCCGATGTAGTGATGCATAATTTCAGACCCGGAGTTATGGAACGCATTGGATTAAGTTATGAGGACGTACAAAAGATAAATCCTAATGTGGTATATGCCTCGATAAGTGGCTACGGCTCAAAAGGTGCTTATAAAGATTTACCGGGACAGGACTTGCTGTTGCAATCCTTAACGGCTTTGACCTGGTTAACCGGAAATGAAGGCGATGGCCCGGTTCCTATGGGATTGTCTATTGTGGACATGCTGGCCGGAGCCCATTTGGCTCAGGGAATTTTAGCCGCTTTGTATCGAAAAGTGACTCAAAATACAGGCGCTCTGGTAGAAGTAAGTATGCTGGAATCGGCATTTGATTTTTGGTGGGGAATTGCCTGTTCGAACAAAAACCAATAATGCCAATGCGTATCTGGGCGCGCCTTACGGAATTTACCAGACTAAAAATGGCTACATGAGTCTGGCCATGGGATCGATTCCCGTTTTAGCCGAATTACTATCCTGTGAAGATTTAAAGCAATTCCCGGAAAATAAATTTACTTTACGAGATGATATTAAATCTATTTTAGCAGCGCATTTACGAACTCAGGATTCTGAATATTGGTTAAATATTTTAGAACCCGCTGATATTTGGTGTGCCAATGTGTTGAATTATGAGCAGCTTTTTGCTCAGGAAGGTTTTCAGATTTTAGACTTTGTGCAGCAGGTAGAAATGCTGGATGGCTACACGTATAAAACCACCCGATGTCCTGTTAAAATTGATGGCGAAATATTTACTTCGGCTAAGGGATCGCCAAAATTAGGTCAGGACAATCAAAAAATCATAAACGAATTTAATCTTTGCTAATGGAAAATCCAGTCTTTAGAATAGCAGTTCGAAAATTTGGGCCTTTTGAAACGGCCATGCAGCAACTTTGGGATGCGTTTTGTTTAAAATATGATATTAGTATTGGTGTCGAAATGGTGCCTATGGAATTGCATGATTTATATGAACAAACCATCAGTGAAGGCGGCTTAAAAAAAGGAGATTGGGATATTGCTCACATGAATACCGACTGGATTTTTGATGCTGCAAAGGCTAATGCTGTTCAGGATTTAACCTCATTTATAGCTAAAAAAGCGCCTCAGGATTTTCCCGAAGGCTGGCATAATTCTTTATTGCATTTACAGGAAATTGAAGGAGGAATTTATGGTTTGCCTTTTCACGATGGTCCTGAATGCTTGATTTACAGAAAAGATTTATTCGAAGATGCGATAGAAAAAGAGAATTTTAAAAAGCAATTTGGGTACGAATTAGCCCCGCCCAAAACCTGGGCTGAATTTGAGAAAATCGCTACTTTTTTTAATCGTCCCGACGAAAATTTATATGGCTGTGTTTTTGCCAATTATCCGGATGGACACAATATGGTATTTGATTTTTGCCTGCATTTATGGACCCGTGGCTGTTCCTTATTAAATGCCGAAAATAATATGAATATCAACACACAAGCCGCAATTGACACCTTAGATTATTACCGCTATATTGTTAAAAATACTGCTGCTGTTCACCCGGGCTCTGCTGATTTTGGTTCGGTTGAAGCCGGTATGGCTTTCGCCAATGGTGAAGCTGCTATGACAATCAACTGGTTTGGTTTTGCGTCCATGTGTGAAGTTATTGCCGAATCCAGAGTAAAAGGAAAAGTAGATGTCACTACCTTACCCTTTGCGGTAGGCGGAAAAACTGCTTCGTTGAATGTCTACTGGTTGTACACCATAGGAACGGGAAGTACAAACAAAAAATTAGCGTATGATTTTTTACGATTTGCTACTACTGCCGAAAGTGATAAATTATTAACAAATGAAGGCGGAATAGGCTGTAGAAAATCAACATGGAAAGATGCTGAAATTAACGAAACCATTCCGTATTACCACAAACTGGAAAGTTTGCATGAAAATGCACTGACTTTGCCACAAATCGCGGTTTGGCCAGACATTGCCATATTGATAGACCAAATGGTTTTGACCGCTTTAAAAACAGACATTCCATCGGCAGATTTATTAAAAAATACACAAATTGAAATTGAAAAAATATTATAATGACAACTATTCCCTATAAACCCGAATTACCTAAAACAAAGCAACCTATAGTAATTATTGGCGCAAGCGGAATTGTAAAAGATGCCCATTTGCCTGCTTATAAAATGGCAGGATTTGAAGTTTTCGGGATTACAAACAGAACTTTTGCCAAAGCCCAGGCAATGGCGAATGAATTTGGCATTCCACACGCTTTTGAAACCGTTGCAGATGCGGTTAGACATGCTCCAGCCAATGCGGTGTATGATATCACGGTTTTACCGGAACAATATATTGAGATATTAGAACAATTACCTGATGGCGCTGCAGTTTTGATTCAGAAACCGATGGGAAATGATCTGGCTGAAGCCAAAGGAATTCTGGAAGTTTGCGAAAGAAAAAAATTAGTAGGTGCTATTAATTTCCAGTTGCGTTTTGCGCCTTTTGTGGCAGCAGCCCGTCATTTGATTAACGAAGGAATCATTGGCGAATTGTATGATATGGAATTCAAAGTAACTGTAAATAC
>NCET01000423.1 GCA_002280815.1 Flavobacteriales bacterium 32-34-25
CGTTTTTGTTTTCTATTTGTAAATTGCTATTGAATTACTTCAATTTATTCTCCATTTTTGGCAAAATTCCAGTAAAAATTTAAAATATGAAACAGTTTTTTAATAGTATCGTTTTGCTTTGCGTTCTACTTTTGATACAAAGTACGAATGCTCAAATAGGTAAGCGCTTTCCCTCAGAACGAAAAGATGTAAAAGATCCGGTAACGGGCACGATGTTGACTTTTTTGACTAGTACACCAATGGGAGATAATAAAATTTACCAAACCCATAATCAGTGGACTTCTGATGGGGAATGGCTTATTTTTCGTTCGAATAGAGTAAAAGCTGAAGCCATGGCTGTAAATGAAAAAACGGGCGAAATGGTTCAGGTAACTGAAGGTGGCTATGTTGGGATGCTAAATGTGGCTCGTAACAGCATGAAACTTTATTTTATGAGAAGACCACAGGATAGTGTTGCTAAGCAAAATGATAAATTAAAAAGCAAAAAACGTGAGTCTATAGCAATGCAGATTGTAGAAGTAGATTTGGCAAAATTATTTGCAGATAGTAAGATTGGAAAACTCAAGAAAGCCGATTATTATCAACGTGTTTGTGGTGTAACTCAACCCGAAATGGGTGCTGGTGGCGATTTGGCTTTGGATGGTGATGAAAATTGGGCTTATTTTCGAGTAGGAAAAGAATATGCTGCAAAATATTTGCCTGCTGGTACCAAACTGGAAGAAAATTATGGACCTAGGAAAATGGGAGCAGGCCCAGCAGGAATTGCTGCTATGAATGTACATACTGGAGAAATTAAATATGTAATATCAGTTCCTTTTCAAATTGGACACATCCAAACGAATCCCTGGGTTGCGGGTGAAATTATTTTTTGCTGGGAAACAGGCGGAAAATCACCGCAGCGTACCTGGACAGTATTGAGTGATGGAACAGGACTTCGACCTTTATATCCAGAATCAG
Organism: Flavobacteriales bacterium 32-34-25; assembly: GCA_002280815.1. Lineage (GTDB taxonomy): Bacteria > Bacteroidota > Bacteroidia > Flavobacteriales > Flavobacteriaceae > Flavobacterium. Next base: position 958 of record NCET01000423.1, read on the forward strand.
AATACGAATGGGTAACGCATGAAGCAGTGATTAGTAAAGATGAAGTGGCAATGGCTATTATGGGACATCGAAAAATTCAGAGTCCAGATACTACTGGAACAGCAGTAAGTGGAGCAAATCCGGGTCAGGAAGCAGCTTGGGGAGTTTCGGGAACCAGAGAAAAACCAACGGGATTAGCTATTGTTAATCTAAGAACCAGAGAAATGAAAATAGCAGGTCAAACGGATTCTGGCAGTGGTTTATGGCATGTAAGCGGTTCTCCAGATGGTCGCTGGGCGGTAGGAGATGATTTTTCACGCAGTATTTATCTGATTGATCGCCATACAAGTGAAATGATGTTGCTTTCAACAGGTCATAAACAAACAGCCTCTGATCATCCGCATCCTACCATGAGTCCTGATGGAACTAAAATTCAAATTCAATCGGCTATGTTGAGCGAAGACAATCGCAGTATGAATATTTGTATTATTCCGGTACCTGAAGAATGGCTAAAAAGAAAGTATTGATAAAAATAATTTCAGTAATAAGCGTTTCAATTTTAGACATTAGAGCAAACGTACTAGTTCCAGAAAAAAAAAGCCACGAATTACACGAAATAACACAAATTTGTATGTCATAATATTTCACGAATCTGCCAGAGGCAGATGAAAATTGGTGTAATTTATTTTAGAATCGTTATTTGTGTTATTTCGTGTCTAAAATAAAACTCGTGCGTTTGCCCTGTTTTAGACACTCAATTTATGAATTAGAGTTTTTTTTATTCACTATATTTGACGTCTGTTTTTTTAATTTCAGCATTTATAAATTAATGAAAAAAACTTCTAAAATAGCAAGTCTTACAATAGATGAGTTTTCGGCTACGCCAAAATACCAGCAATTGGTGAATGCGATACTAAATGCCATCAAGCAAGGAGATTTGGAAAAAGGCGATGCGATGCCTTCTATTAATGAACTCAGTTTTCAATACGAAATATCAAGAGTTACTATCGAAAAAGGATATAATATTCTTCGAAAAATGGGTATCTTGGAGGCTTTTCATGGGAAAGGTTATTTTATTGCCAATACTGATGTATCACAGGATATCAAAATATTTTTGATGTTTAATAAACTAAGTGCGCACAAAAAAATAATTTATGACGCCTTTGTAGAAACACTTGGAGATAAGGCAGCAATTGATTTTTATATTTACAATAACGATTATGCGTTGTTTAAAAAACTATTAAAACAACAAAAAACAGATTATACTCATTATGTAATTATTCCACACTTTATAGAGAAATCCGACGGCTATCAGTTGTTGATTGAAGAGCTTCCAAAAGAAAAATTGGTATTGGTTGGAAAAAAAATAAAGGGTATTACTGGAGATTATGCCGCAGTTTAT
>NCET01000052.1 GCA_002280815.1 Flavobacteriales bacterium 32-34-25
TGACAGAAAAATAGAGTGAGAAAATTATTTGAATAAAATTTAAACAGGATCTTAATACTTTACCAACTTCTTTTCTCCATTTGCCAAAGAAACATTGACAGTGTTTTCTTTTGAAGAAAAATCAATATTTTTAACGGCTAGTAATTCTTTATCGCTCCATTTCTCTCCTGATTTTTTCCACAACATTAATGTGGCATAAACAGTGGATTGTTCTTTTTGAGGAACATAATTATTCGAAAGATTAATAACGGAACTTTCATCAGCTTCCGGATGTAAACCTTTAGCTTGAACCACTTCTGATTTATCCCAACCTAAAAGTGGAATCATTGCCAATTGGTATTTTCCGTTATCAATAATGATGACTTCGTGGTTTTTTATTTTTCGAACAGTAGTAGTAATTTCATCATCTAATTTTGGCAAGGCATAATGCCCCAGTCGCATTGCAAATGCTGTTGCACTATTATTTTTATCTACTCTTAAAATTCCGTTTGCCAATGGAATATCTGCCAGATTAAATTTTACATTCGCATCAGTTTCTAAAACTACATCTCGGTAATAAATGTCATCTTCAAACTTTTTAAAATTGTACAAACGAAAAGCTTCCCATTTGTCCGATTTATTTTTGATAACATAATTCATCGCTACTTCGCCCTTTTCTCCATCAGCCTGCCAGGGAAAAGCACTGTTATAGGATAATCGATTGTAGTTTTCGGTCGATCTGAATTTTTGCCAGTCGTCTTTTACTTTGGCATCTCTCACTTCCGAAGCGCCAATATTTGGATAATCGGTAATCAGAATTTCAGAAACGCCTTGGTATTTATTGTACACTTTATTTTTCTTGAATTCGGTTTCCCAGGCACCATTATTTTCTTTGGCAGTCCAAAACGGGCTATCATCAGGAACTAATAAACCAAAAAAGATTTTGCCCATCCAGTACACACTGCCACGACAGCTATACACTTGCACCGCAGGTTCGAAAGGTCCATAAACGCCAAGTGTAGGAACATTATCCTGCATAAAATCAGGATGTGTAAAAAATTGTTTTATCACTCCCGAAGCGATTCTTCTCATCCATCCATAATTAATTGATGGATCTTTTTCAAATCCCATTAGCGGAAACGGAACAACAGCACCCACTCTATAACTCATACTTCTGCCCCACACAATCATGTCGCCATTTTGACTAAATAAATAGGGGTAATTATTGTTTAAATCGGTAAAGTTCTTTTTAAACTGGGCTTCATATTCCGGATAATATTTTTTTCCAAAATATTCTGACCACATCATACCATACATCTGAAAAGCCCACATGCTGTAATAATCATAAGCCGGACTGTCATTGTACCAGCCATTTCCTCTGTAATCTTTTAACGATTTATCTAAATATTCGACTAATAATTTCTCGTTTACTGCATAGCCTTTATCCTTAAAGAAACTCAATACAAAAATATTGAAGAATTTCCAGTTTGAATCCACTGTTGGTCCATCGCCATAGCTTAACATACTTTTTGCCAAAGCATCTTTTTGTTCCTTAGTTAAAGGATCCCACAATACCTCAGGATTAACTAATAATGAAATTGACAAAGCGCCAAATTCAACCAAATTTTGACTTGGTCCACCATTTTTAGAACGAGGGACAATATAAGAAGCACTTTTAGGATTGGTTAATTGGTTAATCTGGTATCGGTAATAATCAGCAACTTTAATATTATTAATAACCAATGAAGGATTTTCTTTTAAAAGCGGAGCAGCCACAAACAAAGTTCTGCATAAGCCTTCTAGTTTTTCAGTAGGTACTTTGGATTCATCCAAAGGATAACTTTTCCCTTCTTGTTTGGGAAACTTCATGGGATCATCTAAGGAATGGATATAACCAAAAGCGCCTTCCAGAAGATACATTGCCGCATCTTTCCAGTGTTGTTTGGTCATTCCTGTTTCAGGACTTAATTTAAAATCGGGATTTTTAATTTCGAAAACCGAATTACTATTCGATTTTTCAAGTGCTTTTTTATTTTCTGATTGTTGCGCCCAAACAGGTAAACACAGCAGTAATAAAACTAGAAATTGATGGTTCTTCATAATGGTTGTAAAAATTTAAACGAAATTTTGGTTATAGCAGTTTTCCAAAGATAAAAAGTCAATCCAATAAATTGAACTACTCCCTACTTTTAATTCTTCTTTACAGGACTAATCCCTGCATGTGTAGGAACAACTTGTTTGATAGTTCCATCGGTATTGAATTCTAATTTATCAATAGCCACTTCACGGTGAAAACCAGCGGCATCTCCCATACTAATACCTGTAGGATATGAAAAACGGTGATAAACAATATACCATTCGTCTTTTTTAGGAACTTTCACTACCGAATTGTGTCCTGTTGCATAAATTCCTTGTTCTTTGTTTCCCTGGATGACAATATTATCCTTTGGCATTTCAATTGGTCCAAGTGGCGAATTTGAAATACCATATCTCACTTTGTAATTTGGACTTCTGGTATCGTCTTCACTCCACATAAAGTAATATTTATCATTTCTATAAAACACATAAGTTCCTTCGCGGTAACTATCGTTTACAGCAATTACCTTTGTGGTTCCTGGTTTTAACGAAACCATATCAGGATTTAATTCAGCCACTCCCATATACATATTTCCCCAATACAAATAACTTTTACCCGTTTTTGAATCAGTAAAAACGTCCGGATCAATTTCCTGACCGTCTTTTATTCCTTCAGGTCGTGTAGCTACAATTGGTTTTCCGCTATCTTTAAATGGACCTGTAGGATTGTCTGAAACCGCTACTCCTACTTTTTGCGCTCCAGTATAATAGTAGAAATACTTATATTTTCCTTTTATTTTTTTCTCCACAATACAAGGTGCCCAGGCATTTCTTCCCGCCCAAGGGACATCTTTTTTAAGATCTAAAATGACTCCTTCCGGTTTCCAGTCTACCAGATTATCCGATGAAAAAGCTTTAAAATAATAACCGCCCCATCCGTCAAATCCATCACTGGTTGGGTAGATATAATATTTCCCCGTTTTCTCAGCATACAAAACCTCAGGATCAGCATGATAGCCTTCAAGAGCAGGATTATTATTAATTTGAGGATAAGCTGCTGGTTTTCCCCATTTGGCAATCAAAGCTTTCAATTCAGAACGTGTAATAGGTAAAATCGTTCCGTGACGCGGATGAAAATCCATTGAAATTTCGTTGTCAATTACCGTGAAATGTTCTAAATCTTTTGTTTTAGTAAACTGATATTTTCCTTTGGTATATACATCATACATCAAAATGTATTCGTCAGAATTATTCACTTTGAATACACTGGAACCTTCAACACCATCTTTCGTTTGTTGTAAATAATTGTCATTTTCTATCCAATTTCCAGAAGTTAAATCAGTCGTTGTTGCCACTTTAATTCCTGGTGTATTGGTTTCTGTTTTATAAAAAAGATGGTAAACGCCGTCTTTCTCGATAATATCACCATCAATACAGGCATTTTTAGCCTTTGGAACAAACAATACTTTTGGTTCAGATTCTAAGGCTGTAAAATCCTTATTGGCATAAGCATAATAAATAATATCAGGACCACCAGCGTGTTGCATACTGAAATAAATCATGTATTTTCCCGCTTTGGCATCGTAAATAGTTTGTGGTGCCCAAACACGTTTTAAATTCTCGTTTCCGGGAAAAGTCGTTTGAATATTGACAATACTGCTTTTCCAGTTGACCAAATCGGTGCTTTTTAATAACACCATCGCACGATTAGAATCCCAACCTTTTGAAGAAGTCATATCAGTCAACACCATATAAAATGTTTTACCATCGTCACCTCTTAAAATATGCGGATCACGAACGCCACCTGTAGAACTGATCATTTTACTATCTAAAACAGCTTTATTATTATTTAGATGATAATAATGATAACCATCGGCACTAATAGCATAACGCACCGCTTCCTCTTCGACTGAATTTCCTGTGAAATAAACAAACAAGTAAGCGGTCAAATCTTTTTCGGCAATAACTGGCGGAACACCGCTTTTATTTTTAGCTTTTGAAAAACTAGTTAATAGTAAAAATAGAATTAAACTGAATTGTAATTTGCGCATTATTTTTTCGCTTTTAATTTATATAAAACTGAACCATGTTCTTTTACTGAAACTGAGATTTTATCCTTAACTGTACCAACTTTTTTCCCAGTCCACATATCGGTAATTTCGGCATTATTAATTCCTAAATCAGCTAGATTAACTGATACTTCTCTAAAATCTCTTTCTGAAATATTAAACAATGCTAAGTAAATACTTCCGTCTTTTGGATTTCTTGAAGTTACTGCTACTGTTTCGTCTTTTTGAAAAAGTTGTTTTACATCAGTGCTTTCACGGTGCATTTTTAGGACTTCTTTATTCGTCAATAATGATAAAGTAAAAGCATCATTACTTGGCATATCTCCACCAAAAAACAACGGTGATTTAAAGATGTTAAAAAATGTCATCAAGGTATATTGTTCGTCTTTGGTTAATCGGGACATTCTGTCTTCGCCACGTTCTCCTCTTAACGAAATTCTTCCTAACGGAATCATATCGCAATCAGGCCAGGTTCCCGGTGCAATGTGTGGATACCATTTTTGAGCAACATCCATTAAATGCGTAATGTGTGGCCAAGTATCCCAAACATCATCCACCATACGCCACATATTAGCATGAGAACTTACGTGAGCAGCAGCCGAAATTGGCGTTTCCCCAGGCGAAGTACTTAAAACTATTTTACGACCACATTTGTCAATGGCTTTTCTAATCAAATTGATTTCTCCTTCGTGATACGGTCTTGACAAATCGTCAATTTTGATAAAATCTACTCCCCATTGTGCATACAATTCGAACAATGAATCATAATATTCCTGAGCTCCGGGTTTATCAGCCAGAATAGTATAATTGTCTTTCAGCCATTGGCATTGTAAAGCCGTCGTGTAAATTTGGTCAGCCGTAATTCCGTTTGCTCCTTTAATTGGTAATTTTTCTTCTACTGCTTTTTTAGGAATACCACGCATGATGTGGATTCCAAATTTCAATCCTTTTTTATGAATGTAATCCGATAATGGTTTAAAACCCTGTCCGTCTTTTGCCGAAGGAAAACGGTTTAATGCCGGCAAATATCTTCCGTATTGATCCATTACATAACGTGGATCTTTCTGGTTGTAGCCTCCCGCCTTATCATTTTCTACAAACCATCTGATGTCAACCACTATGTATTCCCAACCTGATTTTTTTAAGTTTTTCACCATGTAATCCGCATTGGCTTTTACTTCATGTTCTTCCACAGTAGAGCCATAACAGTCCCAGCTGTTCCATCCCATGGGCGGGGTTTGAGCCCATTGTTTGAATTCCTCTTTTTTGAAAACTGATTTTTGAGCATTGGTAGTGACCGCTACCAATACAACTCCTAATGCCAGAGCAATTTTATTCTTAATTCTCATTTTTTGGTTTTATATGTGTTAATATTACACTTCAAATATAGTAAACATTTTTATCAAAAAATAAGCTGTCTGCTAAAAAACAAACAGCTTATTCTATAGAAATATTTTTATTTTAAAATGCTAAATTATTGTATAAAAGCCGCTTATTTTACGTTGACAGTAACTTCAACTGCTTTTAGCCATGGGCTTGAAAACTGAACTTTAATAGGTTCGTTTGTTCCATTTGCCTGAATGTAAGCTAAAATACGTCCGTGATAAGCACGTTGCTCGTTGTCAGTATAATCAGTCATATCCGAATTATTTCCAGCTTCTAAGCCTAATAAACTAGCTGAACCACTGATTATTTTACATGTAATTTCGTTATCAGAAATCATTACAGGAACTCCGTTTTCATCCACTATTTGTAACTTAATTTCCGCAACGCCTTTATCTTTATTGATAACCGAATCGGTATTTTTAACCACAATAGCATGTGGTTGTTTTGAAGAAGTAATTGCATAACGGCTTACTTCTTTATTGTTTTTATCCAATCCTACTGCTTCTAATTTCCCGGATTGAAACGGAATATCCCAGGAAATAATTCCGGTTTCCTGATCGTAATCTTTTACCTCACCCACTACTTTTCCGTCTAATTCCAAACGTGCTTTGGCAGCATTGGTATAACAAACCACTTTTACCGTTTGGTCTTCCTTGTAATTCCAAATTGGCCACGCATCCATAGAAAGGTCTTTTTTATTAGGATTTCTCGAAAGGTAAGTTCCAATATAAATCATTGGAGTATCAGACCACAATGATTGACGGAAATACCCTCTAGGCTTAATATTTCCAGCAAAATCAACTAAACCTGAATAGAATCCTCTTGATGGCCATCTTCCTGATTCGCCTAAATAATCTATTCCTGTCCATAAAAATTGTCCAAAAATATGCTCGTTGTTTTTTACCGCTAACCAGGCTTCGTAATCATGACGGTTTTCGCTACCAAAAATGACTCTTTTAGGATATTTCTTATGATCGGATTGGTATTTACTTTCAGTATAATTGTATCCTGTAATATCTAAAGCTCCTGGATATTCGGTCTCATTAGACATCGCAACACCGGCTAAACCGGCAGTTGTAGGACGAGACTTGTCGTATTTTTTAACTGCAGCAACCAATCGTTTTGCAATAGCGCCTAAACGCATCGCATCCGGAGCATCTTTTTTATAACCTCCATAAGCCGCTTGCGAAAATCCTGAATCTCCTCCTCCATCTAAAACAGGATGAGAATACGGATCATTAGGATAATCTACTTCATTACCAATACTCCATGCAAAAACCGAAAGGTGATTTCTATCACGACGTACAAAATCTTCCAAATCTTTTTCGGCCCAATCAGCAAAAATATCAAACGAACCTTCAAATCCTGGCGTCCCAACATTCCAACCTTCTAACCATTTACGCTTAGGAAATTCCCATTCGTCATAAGCTTCATTTAAAACTAACAATCCTAACTCATCACATAATTCATAAAAATCTGGCGCTTGTGGATTATGGCTCGTACGTATGGCGTTTACTCCTAATTCTTTCAATGTTTTTAATCTGTCTTCCCAAACTTCACGAGGAACAGCAGAACCTAAAACTCCCGCATCATGGTGCAAACAAACTCCTTTAATTTTCATCCATTTGCCATTTAAAGCAAAACCTTTATTAGCATCGAAAGTAAAATTTCTAAAACCTGTCTGTGTTGTCGAATGATCAATAACTTGTCCGTCTTTTAAAACGGTCGTTTTTAATTGGTACAAATTAGGATGTTGTAAATCCCATAATTTAGGATTATTCACTTTTATTTTCGTTGCAATTTTACCCGATTGATTGGCAGCAATAGCTACATTATTAGAACTTTTTGCCACAATTTTACCATCATTTGCAATCAATTCGTTTACCACAGTTACAGTGCTTTTTTCTGCCAAACCGTTTTCTACAGCGACTTCAACATTCAAAGTTCCTGTTTTTTTGTTAACTTCTGGATACGCATAAACACCCCATTGCTCAATATGCACCGGATTTGCGTAAACTACCCAAACATCTCTGTAAATCCCTGAACCGGTGTACCAGCGGGAATCAGCGCTCTTGCTGTGATCCACGCGAACAGAAATCGTATTTTCAGCTCCGTACTTAACGTATGGAGTAGCATCATAAGCAAAAGAAATATAACCATTTGGACGTTTTCCTAAAGAATGTCCGTTGATAAAAACTTCACTTCTGTTATAAACTCCTTCAAAATACAAATATACTTTTTGACCTTTTTTTGCCGATGGAATATCCATCGTTTTTCTATACCAGCCAATTCCTCCAGGTAAAAATCCGGTAGCACTGGCTAAAGTAGGACTCAATTGTCCTTTGATACTCCAATCATGAGGAAGAGAAACAGATTGCCATTTACTGTCATCATAACTTGCTTTTTGGAAATCCTGATTATCCTGTAGAATAAACTTCCATTGGTTATTAATTTTTTGGGAATCTCCAAACGCGATCTGACTAAAAACAGATACATAAGAAAGCATAAGAAATGCCAGTGCGATTTTTTTTGTTTTAAACATAATTAACATTTTTTAATAAATAAGAGTGCTATACAATTCAGAAATTCTATAAATACAGCTTACAGAAGCAAAGAAATGATTTAATAACTATAATAATGAGGGGTAAATTCGCAAAAAACAAGGATAAAATTACCAAAATAGCTGTTTAACAAAAAAAAACAGCTTAATATTCCGTAAAGCATAAAAAAACTCAATCTTTATTGATAAGATTGAGTTTTTATTAAAGTGTAAAATGTATAAAATAACTACTTAATAATATTCAAATCTTTATTAAAAGAGTCTTTGTATTTTTTAACATAAGATGAAGGAGTCATCCCAAAGAGTTTTACAAATTGCTGTCTGAAATATTTTTGATCTTCAAATCCTACTTCGGCACTTGCCTGAGATATATTCATGTTTTCGGTAAGCAATAACATTGCAGCTCTTCTTAAACGAATGGAACGAATAAAAGCATTTAAAGTTTCCCCGGAAATAATCTTTATTTTGGTATACAAAGTACGATGGCTCATTCCCATTTCGGTAGCGAAATTTTTAATTGCAAAATCTCGATTCCCAATATTGGCTTCAATAATATCAATACATTTTTTTAGAAAATCCTGATATTCTGCCGGTACTTTTTGGTCATTTTCCCTTAAGGTGATGCTATCCAGAAAATACTTCCTTAAATTCCCTCTGTTTTTCAATAAAGTATTCACACGTGCTATAAGCAAATCATCATCAAATGGCTTGGTAATATAATCATCAGCCCCATCGGTTATTCCTTGTAAATGTGTTTCAGGGTTATTAGAAGCCGTTAATAATATCACCGGAATATGTGACAACTCTTCACTTTCTTTAATATTTTTACATAATTCCAGTCCGTCCATAACTTCCATGGCAACATCCGAAATCACAATATCAGGCATTTGTTTTTTAGTTAATTTCAACCCTTCAAAACCATTTATGGCACTGTAAACCAAATGTGTTTTAGAAAATAACTGGACTAAATAATTTCGAATTTCAGCGTTGTCATCAATTATTAAAACTGATTTCTTATCGGTAAGTAATTCTTTATTGAGTTCTTCTTCAACAGTATTTGTATTAGAATCATTATTTTCAACAAAATCAGCAACTAAAAGTTCTTCTGTTAATTCACTCATTTTTGGAACATTGGTACTAATTGGTAAATCAGCAAAATGTGCTTGTCCTTTTAAAAATTGCAAGCTAAACGAACTTCCTTTGCCTAGCTCACTTTGACAAGAAACTCTTCCTTGGTGTTTGTCTACAAAATATTTCACTATATAAAGTCCAATTCCAAAGCCTGTACTAATAGAAACATTGGAATCCAATTGTTTGAATTTTTCAAAAATAGCTTCTATATTTTCAACTGCAATTCCTTTTCCTGTATCAGAAATAACAACGAATACTTCTTTTTCAGTTTCGGTTAAGTTAACCGTAATTTTCCCTCCTGCCTCAGTATATTTAAAAGCATTTGAAACCAAATTAAACAGCGAAATTTCAATTTTTTCATAATCCCCTATTATGGATACCGATTGCTGAGGAACCTCAATAGTATATGCTATACTTTTATCCTTGGCTTGTGTTACAAAACATTGATAGACTTCTTCGGTCAAATGATTCATATTGATTTCAGACAATCGTAAAACATCGGCATCGTTTTCGGCTTTTCGAAAAAGCAACAATTGATCAACCAAACTCAAAAGTCGTCTTGCATTTCTATAAGCAACTTGTAAATCGCCCTTAGAAGAATCATTTTGAACTTCTTCTTTTTTAATTACCTTTTTCAAAGGATTGATAATAAGTGATAAAGGCGTACGAAATTCATGAGAAATATAAGTAAACATTGACGATTGTTTTTCGGCAATTTCTTTCTCTTTTTCTCTTTCTAATTCGGCTATTTTCACCTTATATTTCAATCTTTCTTTATACTTATTGTATTTAATATAATTGAAAATAATAGTTCCTGTAACAATTAAATACAGCAAATACGCCCACCAGGTTCTATACCAAGGTGGTAAAACTACAATTCGAACCAAGGTTTCTGCCTTACTAAATTCGTCTTGAAAATTGGAGTTTTTTACTTTAAAAAGATAGGTTCCTTCTGAAAGGTGCGGGTAATTGGCTTTTCTGTTTTGCCCTACATTACTCCATTGGTCATCCAAACCTTCTAAAAAATAAGCGTAATTAATTTTATCTGCATTCGAATAATCTATAGCAACAAACTCGATAGACAAAGTAGTTTGATCATAAGGCAATCGGATTTCTTTAATTTGTTGTTTAGCATCCAGTTTCGAAATTAATTCGGGTTTGGACTCAATTGGCTCGTTATTCACACTTATTCCTGAAAGAAGAATTTTAGTATTCGAAGCCGATTCTTTTATCTGTTCAGGATAAAACAAATTAAATCCGTTGATTCCTCCAAATAAAAATTCACCTGTTGACAATTTTAAAGCTGCATTAAAACTAAACTGATTGCTTTGTAACCCATCATTTTTAGAAAAAACCCTAAAAGTTTTATTTTTAATATTCAACCTACACAAACCATTGTAAGTACTCATCCATAAATTCCCCTTTTTATCTTCTAATATCCTCAAAATGGTATTAGACGACAAACCATCGGCGGTAGTAAATCTTTTAAAAGAATTCTTTTTTCGATCAAAAAGCAATAAACCACCTTCTTGTGTTGCCACCCAAAGCTGTTTGTTTTTATCCTCATGCACTGCACGAACTGGATAGCCTATATTGATCTTTCCATGTTTTTTATTGACTTTATCAATCCATACAATCGAAGTATAATTACCACCCCAGAGTTTTCCATCGCTAGTTTGAGTTAAACACTGTAAATTGACAATGTTTTTATCGTAAAGTTGGAACGAATTTTTACTGCGATTAAATAAATACAAACAACCTTCATTAGTAGCACTAGCCCAAATGTTTTTTTGAGCATCTTCAAAAACCAACCAAATATTTTTTTCCAGTTGTTTTGTAAACGGATTGTAACAAGAATAATGAGTTATTCCATTGGTTTTAGGATCAATTCTATTGACTCCTCCAGCCCATGTTGACAGCCAAATTTCATTATTAGTATCGCAAATTACATTAGTTATAAAATTGCTCGAAATAGCATTAGCCGAATTGGGATTGTTATTATAAACCGTATAAGTATTCTTTTTTCGATTCCAAAAACGCAATCCTGCCCCATCGGTACCAATCCATAAATTTTGATTTTGATCTTCACAACCTGACAAAATAAAATTATGAGCCAAATTATTATCTTTAGCATTGTACTTTATATTCTTAAAATATTTAGGAGCTGCACTTATGATGCTAATTCCTCCACGAAGTGTTCCAAACCATATATTTCCAGAATGATCTTCGTAAATACTCCAAATCGAACTACTTTTAATAATTTGCTGTGGATTATTTTTTCGATATGAAATTGCCAAATTATTAACCTTATCTAAAGTATACAACCCACATCCATCGGTAGCAATCCAAAGTTGTTTTTTCTTATCTCTAAGAATATTCGAAACGATACATTTATTAGAAAAATAATTTCTTGAAATAGATAAAGTAGTAGTATTAAAAAGAAAAAGACCTTCATCTGTTCCAATCCAAAGATTTCCGCTATCATCAACTTCCATACACTTTACTTCCATGAGTAAAGCCGAAATTAACTTAAGTTTTTTAGAACTATAATTGTAATTACAAATCCCTAAATTCTTAACATATACCCAACTACCAATACCTTTTTTATCTTTTTGGATTCCAAGAACCTCATAATTATAAGGATTTTTCAATTTTGTCATTGGAATTGTTTTCCCTACAAATGAACCTTCTTCAAAAGCCAGCAAACCTGAATTTTGCGTAGCCAATAAAACCAAATCATCCGACACCGCTTTTATTTGATGTACCACATTTTTCAAAACTGTTGTAGCTCCAGTTTCTTTTTCTTTGTACTTAACGGGATAAAACAAGGCTTTTGACTTGTCATAAACACTGGCTCCTTTGTTTCCTCCTACCCAAATATGCCTTTTTGAATCACCTTCTAAGGAATAAACGGTATTATTGGATAAGGATTTTTCATTATTGATTTCATTTCTAAAAACCTTAAATGTATAGCCATCATAACGATTCAAACCATCGTATGTTCCAAACCACATATAGCCATCCTTATCCTGATAAATCGTAGTTATCGAATTATTTGATAATCCGTCTGAAATATCAAGAAACTTCACCGAGTACTCTTGCGAAAAACCTAGAAAAGAAGAAAAAACAAGTATTAACAATAAGGCTAAATGCTTCAAAATGTAATATTTAAATGTTTGGCAATTTGTATTTATTTAACGACACAAGATATAATAAAATTAATTAATCTAATAATTCTTCAAAATGTTGTTTCACAATTTCAGCATTGTTTTTACAATAAAAAAAGTGCGAACTAATAAAAATTAATTCGCACTTTTTTAAAAATATACTTTGTTATTTCTTACCAGAACTTCACGTATAAAGCAGCGATAATTAACAATGTAATAATGATTAATACTGTAGTTTGAGGTTTTACCTTAAACATTTCAGTATCTAATTCGAATGCTTTCGGGTTTACTTTTGGCCCAGCAAAACTGATTCCAATCATCAACAACATTGTAAAGAAGAATGATAATCCCATACAAATGTGGAACGGAATTTCGAAACCACCTTTACCATTTGGCCAGGCTGTGTATAATAAAGTTTCGTTTCCAAACATCGCAGGTGCAAATTCGTTGAATAAAACCGATAATAAGAAACCTGCAATTACACCCACAATAGCTGCTGTTCCTGTAGTTCTTTTCCAGAACATACCTAAGAAAAACATAGCAAAAACTCCTGGGCTAATAAATCCTGTGTACTTTTGGATATAAGTAAATCCTCCAACTCCACCAATTCCTAAAACATCATTC
>NCET01000053.1 GCA_002280815.1 Flavobacteriales bacterium 32-34-25
GATACTAACTCCTGACCATACCAGAAGATCTTTGGTAGCTACATTTCCAACTAATTCATCAGATGGCCAGTTGTGTGTGTATGAAATTTTCTGATTTGGTCTTTCTGTTACAGTTGCCCAGGTTGCCCAAAAGAAAAAAGCATTCATTTTATGCATTTTTTCAGGATCTTTTATAGACATTTTAGGAATCGCATAATCATGGCGGAGTTTCTCAAATTTAGGGTCATCCATAAACAATCCTTGATAATACTTACTCAAATAGGCTATAGCTTCAATCCTATTTTGAGAAATGGTTATAATACCGTTGCTACTGTCGTAAGTGTTTTTACGAACATCATTTTGAAGTCTAATTTTCATTGCGGCCTGTTGCTCTTCAGTCAGTTCTGCAAAAGTTTTTCCATATTCTTTTAGGGATAATTTATCCAAAATAAATACGGCTTCTCTATGCAACCAATCTGCAGTCCAGTCTGGTGCTACATAAGCACCATGTCCCCAAATAGTACCAACTTCTTGTCCACCTATACTTTGCCATACATTTTGCCCATCTTTAATTTCTTCATCGGTAAAGATTACTTTGTTATTTGGCCCAACTATTTCGGTTGGAATAGGAGGTGCTTCCTGATAAATCTCATATCCGTAATATCCTAATACAGAAAAAGATATGCTCATCACAAGTGCAAAACCTATCCATAGTTTTTTTTCCTTGTTCATTATTATGATTTTAGTTTTTTATTTAAAAAAATGCTTTATTCTACAATTAATTTTCCTTTCATCATCGATATATGTCCAGGGAATGAGCAGATAAAATCGTAAGTTCCTGGTTCGTTTATTGTAAACTCGATAACATCGCTTTCGCCGCCGCCAATTATTTTTGTATGGGCAATTACTTTTGCTTTTTCAGATACAGGTATGTAATCTGTATCTTTTGCGTCAACAGCTTTAAGTGTAAAATCAGAAATATCAGTACCAGGTTTTAAAATAACTAAATTATGTCCCATTGCGATTTTTTCCATCTTACCGACATGTTTTAGCGTAAGGGTAATTTTTCCTGAGGGAGCTCTTAATTCAGTTACAGAGTATTGCATTTGATCATTGCTCTCAATTAGAAGGTTTGTAGCTACTGGAGTTGCGATCGGATTTTCTTTGTAAGGTTCCTCAATTGAGGGCGCTGCAACTGGTTCTATGTCTGTTGATTTTTTTTTTCCGCATGAGAATAAACTGAAAATTGCAAAGGCTGATACGAGGGTAATCTTGAAAGACTTTTTCATTGTTTTTGGTTTTTAAATGTTATTGAAATTTAATATTGTAAAAGTATGGTTATCGTTTTTTTTGCTTTATGATTCTAATCATAAAGGGGAATTAATTTTTGCTTCATATCTTAGAGAAAACTATAAATAAGATTTATAAAGCATTGCGTCCATACCCGGTACGGTTTTATGATTAATTATATTTTGAGAAACACTATTTTATTGTATATTCTACAGGCAAATACTTTTTAATATTTTTGATTTTTTTTTTTGGATTTTCTTAAAGTATTAAAGAAGTTGGCTTTCGAAAGTTTTAATGGTATATAATCTTTCTGCGATGATGCTGAGGCTGTTAGGCTGGTCAATAAAGAGGGGCGGTTCACCAAAACTGCTTCCATTTTTAAGAATCCCTACCGCCAGGTCTTTTCCGTCTTCATTGCTATAGGTCATTGTTACAGTCCCTTCAAGAATCTGATAGAAGTACAGGGGAGTAATCTTTTTCATAAAATATCATGCAGTTTTAGATGTTTTTTTGCGACAACATCTCAAGCGAAGAGTAATTTGTATCAATATACATTTTTTCTAAAGTTATATGCATTTATAAGTGATGCTAATATTTCATCGCTTGAATACAGTGCTTGCGGTTATTATTGATTTTCATAAATGTGGAGTTATTTGTTTTAAGCAAAGAACAGAAATCAAAATAAAAATGATAATCATTAGGTTTTGAAAGGTTTGTTGAAGTAGAATAGGTTCTAAATTAAAGATTAATAAGATATTTTTAATTTTTAAACAGGTAGCTAATCTTTTGGAAATCATTGTGTAATCTGTAGTGTTATGACATTTATCATATTACTAAAGCAGGATACTTCGGATATTTGTAATGCATTAGAATGGTAATAGCTAAAAAAATATTTCAATTTAAAAGAATGACTATTTCATTTTCTTTCTAATTTTTAAGATTTAAATTATGTCAAAGTCTTTAATTCAAAAATATAATGTTCCCGGTCCCAGATATACTAGTTATCCAACTGTTCCGTACTGGAATGAAGTACTTTTTTCAGTAGAGGAATGGAAGATTTCTTTTCAAAAATCATTCTTAGAAAGCAATTCACAAAATGGAATTAGCCTATATATTCATTTGCCTTTTTGTGAAAGTTTGTGCACTTTTTGCGGATGCAACAAACGAATTACTAAAAATCATTCAGTAGAAGAAAAATACATCAGGGCTGTTTTAAGAGAATGGAGTATTTATTGTGGATTGTCTTCTGAAAGACCAATCATAAAAGAAATTCATCTTGGAGGTGGAACTCCTACTTTTTTCTCATCAGATAATTTAGAAAACCTGATAAAAGGTATTTTTACTTTAGCAGATAAAGCTGTAATTCATGAGTTCAGTTTTGAAGGTCATCCCAACAATACAACTTATAAACAGCTTAAAAAACTATTTAATTTAGGATTTCGCAGAGTAAGTTTTGGTGTTCAGGACTATGCGGAAAAAGTCCAGAAAGCCATTCACAGAATTCAGCCATTTCATAATGTGGCAAAAGTGACTTTTTGGGCAAAAGAAATTGGTTATACCTCGATTGGACACGATATTATTTTTGGATTGCCTTTTCAAACAATTGAAAACATTGTGGACACCATCGAAAAAACAAATTCTTTAAAACCAGATCGATTAGCATTTTACAGCTATGCGCATACGCCTTGGATCAAAGGTAATGGACAACGTGGATTTAATGAGGCTGACCTTCCAAAAGATATAGAAAAAAGGAAATTATATGAGATAGGAAAAAACTTGCTTTCTCAAAACGGTTATCACGAAATTGGTATGGATCACTTTGCTTTAGCTTCAGATAGTTTGTATAAGGCTGGTGATAAACTTGAATTGCATCGCAATTTTATGGGGTATAGCTCTTCAAAAACCCAGTTAATGATTGGATTGGGAGTTTCAGCTATCAGTGATAGTTGGTATAGTTTTACTCAAAATACAAAGAGATTGGAAGAATATTATCAACTGTTGGAGTGCGACAAACTGCCTGTTGTTAAAGGGCATATTCTCGATAATGAGGATTTAATTATTCGAAAACATATTCTCAATTTAACCTGTCAATTTGAAACTTCGTGGGATGATAAAACTTTATATTTTGACGAAATACAAGGCGTTTTGTACAATCTAAAAGAAATGGAAAATGATAATCTGATAATTATCGAAGAAAACAGAATTCAAATCACAGATGCTGGCAGACCTTTTGTTCGTAATATTTGTATGGCTTTCGATCTGCATTTGAAAAGAAAGTCTCCCGAAACTAATCTTTTTTCAATGACAGTCTAAACGTTTATTGAAATTCCTCGCACAAATTGGCTCATACCTGAAATCTTTTCGCTATGCTGTTATCAAACATGAAATCCTGACTGGGTTAATTTGTTTAATTACTTTCTGGATTTAATATAGCATCGATATGCCAGTAGCCACTGTATCAGTCTTTAGAGAATAATTTTCCTAGTAAAGAAAAATATTCAAATTTTTCAAGTAATGTACTTTAGTAATTCTAATTATTCTACTTTTACAGCAAAAAATTACTATGAATAAATGTGATCAATGTATTGCAAGACAGCTTAGTGCCTTGAAAGCACTAAACAAAGAGCAAATCATACAATTGGCAAATAGTAAAAGAACTCAGGTAGTTAAAAAAGGGGAGGCTATAATTGAGGAAGGAGAAATAATGAATGGGGTTTTCTGTATAAAAGAGGGTATTGGAAAACTTTCTAAATTGAGTGCTAACGGGAGGGACCAGATTGTCAAACTTGTTAAGTCAGGTGAACTTTTGGGACAACGTTCAATGATCAGCGATGAACCTGCTAACTTGTCGGCTACAGCAATTGCTGATATGGAAGTTTGTTTTATTCCAAAATCTGAAATCATTCAATTTTTTAATAATAATAATCAGTTTTCAATGAACTTAATGAAGTCGGTTTGTGAAGATTTGAAACATGCTGATGATCATACTGTGGATATGGCTCAGAAGACTGTCAAGGAAAGACTGGCTGAAAAGTTATTATATCTTAATAACACTTTTGGTGTAAATGCTGATCAATCCTTAAAAGCGCAATTATCAAGAGAAGAATTGGCAGGAATAATCGGTACCGCCACAGAGAGTTGCATTCGATTGCTTTCTGAGTTTAAAAAGTTGGGGCTTATTGAATTAAAAGGAAAGTTGATTTTTTTAAAAGATATTAAGGGACTAAAAAAAGTAGCCAACTAACTATAAAATAATTAGATCTTTCAGTATTTGCACCGGGAGATATTTCTGCTTACGAAGCCGTTATTAAATAATGGTATAATCATTATTTTGATAATTCCAGCATTCTTTCAATAGGACTAAACGCTTTTTTCATTATATCAGCAGGAACTTTAATTTCAGGCGTTTCATTAAGCAAACAGTCGTGCAGTTTTTGTAATGTATTTACTTTCATATAATTACATTTGCTACAGGCACAAGTGTTGTCTTCGTTTGAAGGTGCCGGTATCAATATTTTATCAGGAACTTCCAGTTTCATTTTATGAAGAATTCCCACTTCTGTAGCCACAATAAATTTGTTGCCCGGATTGGTTTTAACATATTCAATCATCCCTGCTGTCGAACCAATATAGCTTGCAGTTTTTAGAATGTGGGTTTCAGATTCCGGATGGGCAATAATTTGCGCATCTGGATTTTGTTTGTATAATTCAATTAATTTATCTAATGAAAATGCTTCATGAACCACACATGAACCGTCCCAAAGCAACATTTCCCTGCCTGTTTGTTCCATTACATATTTTCCCAAATTTTTATCGGGAGCAAATATGATGGGTTGGTCTTTTGGTATAGAATTTACGATTTTAACGGCATTAGAAGAAGTGACCACAATGTCTGTTAAAGCTTTAACCTCGGCAGAACAATTGACATACGTAATAACAATGTGGTTTGGATGCGCTTCGGTAAATTTTTGAAACAAATCAGCAGGACAAGAGTCAGCCAACGAGCAGCCTGCATTCAAATCAGGAAGAATAACTTTTTTACCTGGATTTAAAATTTTTGCAGTCTCAGCCATAAAATGTACTCCTGCAAAAACAATTATATCAGCATGCACCTGCATTGCTTCTTGTGATAATCCCAGGCTGTCACCCACATAATCTGAAACATCCTGAATATCGGATTCCTGATAGTAATGTGCGAGAATAACTGCATTCTTCTCTTTTTTTAGTTTCAGTATTCGCTCTTTAAGGTTTTTCATTATTAAATTATTTTTAATTATTCTCTTTTGTTTTAAACAAAAGAGTTGATGCTGATACTTATGTTGGTTTTAAAATCGATAAGTTTTTTGAAAATTAAGTTTTGTTCGTTTTTCGGAAATCCAATCAAACAAAGCTTTCATTATGACACTAAAATTAATACCTAAGGAAGGTGTCTCCCGATTTAATACCCAAAGCCAATTCTTCCAGATTTGTATTTTCAAGCGTGAAAACCAAATCATTGCGAATAGATATAAATTTATCGTGCATCGGACAAGGATGGTCTTCAGAACAATTACTTAATCCTAATGCGCAACCGGTCAAAATGCGATCGCCATCCAAAGAATTAACTATTTGCGCTAATGTAATTTCTTTCATATTCTCTTTGGAAATTTCAAAACCTCCGCCCACTCCTTTTATAGATTTAATAATATTGTCTCGCGATAGGATTTGAAGAATTTTGGCTGTAAAAGCCTCCGGAGAATCGATTTTTTTGGCAATTTCTTTCAAGCCGATGCGATTGTCCTGATAGGATTGAAAAGCAATAAAAATAGCTGCACGAATGCCATATTCACATGTTTTAGAGAACATAATCTTTTTTTTGTAATGTATAAATCATATAAATCATATAAATCAAAGCCCGCCATAACGCACAAAAGATCCAAAAACAACCATCAAAACCCCAATTATGGTAACCGATAGAATATGAAAGGTCATTTCAGGTAACTTCTCAGCATTTTTTTCAAGTTTTGGCAGCACTCTAAATTGAGCACTCAAAGCAAAAAGAACCGTCAATAATAAAAGAGCTAATTTTGTTGAAACAACTTTTTCTATAGGTGTCTCGAACTGAAACCAATATTCGATGCTAACACCATATTTATAGGCCATTAAAATTCCGGTAATGACCAGCAAAACCAGAGCAGTCATGCCAACAGGTTCATACTTTCTTTCATACTCGAGAATTATATTCTGATTTTTTTCTTTTAATGCTTGTGGCAAAAAACCAAAGACAAGCAACAAATGACCACCAACCCAAATGGTGGCACTCAAAAGATGGATGATTAACAATAAATGGTGGCTCATATAGTTTTAGGTTTTAGTTTCACAATTTTAACAGATAGCATTATAAGGCCTGCTGGCATAAAAATACTGGATAAGAATAGATTTTGATAATAATTCGGTAAACTACCTTTACCCAAGAAAAACCAAATGCCCTGAAGAAACAAAAGAATTTCAGTTGTAAAAAATCCGAATAAAAAAATTGCGATTCCCCATGTTTGAATACGGTTTCTCGAATTTAAAAAATCATTTTGTAATGCAAATCCAAACAGGAAACCTGTAATAATTCCCAACATGGTCAAGTGAATGTATCCAATGACAAAATTACGAATCTGATGGGATACATGTGCCAATTCCGGAAACAAAACCACCAGTTGAATAACGACTTTTAAAGCCAATGAAAACAAAGCAAAACCATAAACTATTTTTGTGATCGTTGGTAAAACAGCAAAAAAGCATTGAAACTGCGGGCGGATAAATTGTATAAATAGTACCGCAGCATATAGCTGAAGCATTACTCCAAGAGCATTTAACCAATAAAAAACCGGGTTAGGCAAATACCAACTTACCGGCAAAGCCAATGTTAAAAAAGTAGAAGCAACAAATAAATTATAAAATATCATGAATTTTTTAGCTTCAATAATAAGTTTTGCCTGTTTGAAAAACAAAGCCAAAATGGCAAACAGGAACCAACCATTAAATTGAAAATGAAGAAAAAACTGAATCGCAATTTGATAAAAAGCGCTTGCTTTACCTAACAATGAAACTGCAGGACCCAGGCACCAGACACCCAAAGTAGAAAAAATCATGAAAAACAAAGCCGCACGAAGCAGCTTTTTTTCAGCCAGAGTTGTTGGATTTGCATTCTTTATAATTAAATAACAAAAATAGTAGCTGCAAAAAATATGCAAAGTCGAAAAAAGAATAGAAACAAAAGCATATCCTTGAGCAGGAAAATCAATCATCATTCCGACTACGGCCAGTTCTGTTGTCCAAAATAATTGGTTGTAGATGGGTTTTTGCTGTTTTTCTTTTGGAACAAAAAAATGAAAAATTAAACAGTACAACATCATATAGACCCAGCCTAACATCGCCACGTGTGAATGGCCGTGCATTAAAAACTGAAAATTGACTCCGGCGATCGGTGCAACATACATCCATCGCAGCAACAGTCCCATCAGTGAAGCGATGAAAAAATTAGAAAAAGTACAGAGTAACCAACTCTTCTTCATGATTTTATAAAGGATTTAATTCTTGATGCTTAAAAGTGTGTTCATGCTTTAAATGAAAAAAAGCTTATATTGCTCTAAATGAGCCAGGATCTCTTTTTTAATTTCAGCTTTATTGGAATCCTCAAGATTATCAATTTTTAATTTTAACGGAATCAAATAGTTGTGTAACTGATTGTGAGCTTCACCTTTCATTGTACATTTTTTAAAAATCATGGCAAACTCAGATTTCAGTTTCTCTTTCAAAATCAATGCGCTTTCTTCTTCGCCTGATTCCAGAATTATTTTTTGTAAAGTAGTAATCCCTTCAGTAGTTTCTGGGTTGGCTTCCCATAATTGTCCTTTGTTCAGGCTCACTTCCGCGGCTGTTTCGGTATTTTTTTCCGAAACTGAATTTATTTCATTTGCTTCTTTAGATGTTTGATCTTCTTTGTTTTTTTGGCATGATCCGATAGATACAATGGCCAATAAAAATAATACTAGTTTTATTTTTTTCATTTTGTTAAATTTTAGCTCCAAAAATCAGCATCTTCATTTTCTATAAAAGCTTCCTTTGAATGTATTTCTTCTATTTTTTTTAATTGTTCCTTTGTGGCTGCTTTTTGAATTTCAGCAAATAAAACACGCTCTTCAAAGCGGATATGAGAGTCTAACTCTTTTTCGATTCTTTTTAAATTTATTTCCAGATCCGAAGTACTTTCAAATAATTCGTTTAACGTTCTGTGTTCTTTCAGAGCCTGCTCAATGAGCGCGTTATCTGCTTCTAAGATCGTGAAAACGTATTTTTCCTCCAGCTCAAAATGCGTCTTTAAATAAATTTCATAAAACCAATCGACGTACTTTTTGATGCGCTGCAGGTCAATATTTTTCGCCATTCCAGTTTTAATTTTCCAGCAAAGCAGCAGACCATGATGGTGGTCGTGGCTTAAAGGTCTTAATTCCGGAGCTCTTTTGATGGGAGTAGTTGATTTCATTTGATTAAAATTGATTGATTGATTAAAAAAACATTTAAAAATATTCGATTAAGTAACCAACATAGTATAATGTCGTGTTTTTAAATTAAACGAAAATACACAACAGGTTGATTTAAAAAGTGTTATTTGTAATATTACTTCTTTTGACTTTACGACTTTTAAACTTTCGACTTACTTACTATCCTCTAAAATGAATTTTAATTTTCTCTGTACCAATATTTTGGTTTTCCAATTCTTTAAAAGAATGCCCAAGTTTTTCTATGGTCGAGGATCCATTAATAAAATGCTGAATGTAATAATTTCCTGAATATCCCAAATTTTCCAGAAAAAACACCATTTCCTGAATATCTCTTTTGTTTAATAAATCAGAGTGCACTGTTGTACGAACTTCAAAAGGTACTGTATGATGAAGCAATAAAAGTAATGATTTTGCAAAGGGAATGAAAAGTTTTGATTGGGTTATCTTTGCAAATTTCGCAGGCATTGCTTTAAAATCAAGTGCTACATAATTAATGAGTTCTTTTTGAATCAGTTCTTCCAGTATGTCCGGTTGTGAGCCATTGGTGTCAATTTTGATCAAAAAACCCATTTTTTTGACTTCTGTAATAAACGAAACAGCCTTTTTATGTAACAGACATTCGCCTCCGCTAAAAACTACGGCGTCCAATAGATTAATCCTGCTTTTGAGGAATTGAAGTGCTTTATCAAAAGTAATACGTCCTTTTCCGTATACAATTTCTGGATTATAGCAATACAAACACCGCATATTACAGCCTGCAAACCAAAAAATGCAAGCTGATTGGTGCGGATAATCTAATAAAGTAAACGGTGTAATACTGTAAATAGGGGCACTAACATTTTGCTTCATTGAAATGGGTTCGCTGTTTGTGTTCGCCTTTTTTTCCGATATTAAAACTTTCTACGGGTCTGTGGTAGCCCATTACTCTTGTGTACACCAGGCATTTGGTACGTAATTCTTTATTTTGTTCTAAAATCGCGTTGGTTGTTAGTTTCATATTTGTTGTTTTTTTAGTTATGAATTGTGTAAAATTTGCGGTGTGGTTTTTTTCAAATCTCTATAAGCTTTGTTTTTTTCTTCAATGATAATTTCATCGCATTTTGGGCAATATTCATGCTCTCCGTTCAGATAACCATGAACAGGGCAAACACTAAACACAGGTGTGACTGTGATGTAAGGCAATTTAAAATTAGTAATCACTTTTTTTACAAAATTTTTGCATGCTTCGGGCGAGCTGATTCTCTCGCTCATATACAAATGCAATACGGTTCCACCGGTATATTTGCATTGCAATTGATCCTGTAGCATCAACGCTTCAAATGGATCCTGGGTAAAATCGACAGGGATTTGGGAACTATTTGTGTAGTAAATATTTTTTTCTGCTCCCGCCTGAATAATATCATCAAAACGTTTTTTATCCTCTTTGGCAAATCGGTATGTTGTCCCTTCTGCCGGAGTGGCTTCTAAATTATAAAGATTTCCAGTTTCTTCCTGATACTGCTTCATTCTGTCCCGGATGTGTTCCAGAATTTCAGAAGCGAGTTCAATGCCAGTTCCAGATGTTATGTCGTCTTCATTATGGGTAAAATTCTGAATCATTTCGTTCATTCCGTTTACACCAATAGTTGAAAAGTGATTTCTGAAATGTTGTAAATATCTTTTAGTGTAAGGATACAATCCACGATCGTACATTCCCTGAATAAAAGTTCTTTTTTTCTCTAAAGTTGATTTGGAAATCAATAAAAGCTTGTCCAATTGTTGAAATAAAGCTGCTTTGTTTCCTTTGAATAAATAACCTAAACGAGCCATATTAATAGTTACCACGCCAATACTTCCTGTCATTTCAGCGCTTCCAAAAAGTCCGTTTCCACGTTTTAGTAGTTCGCGCAAATCGAGTTGCAAACGGCAGCACATACTGCGAACAGCATTGGGCTTGTAGGCATTTTCATTTTCTATTTGATTGCCATTTTCGTCCAAAACATATTGGCTTCCAATGAAATTTTGAAAATAGGAAGAACCAATTTTCGCTGTGTTTTCAAAAAGCAGGTTTGTGTTCTCTCCATCCCAGTCAAATTCCTCGGTAATATTAACCGTTGGAATAGGGAAGGTAAAGGGCTGCCCATTGGCATCACCTTCTGTCATTACGGTATAATACGCTTTATTGATTAGATTCATTTCTTTTTG
>NCET01000424.1 GCA_002280815.1 Flavobacteriales bacterium 32-34-25
TTCTTTTTTTCGTACCTTAGCTTTTCTTAAAAAACAACTCAAAATGGCAATTTCAAGACCTTTTAATCTTACCAAATGGATTGACGAAAACCGTCAATTGTTAAAACCGCCCGTTGGTAACAAAAATTTATATGTAGATTCAGGCGATTATATTGTAATGATTGTTGCGGGACCAAATGCCCGAAAGGATTTTCATTACAACGAAACCGAAGAATTATTTTATCAGTTGGAAGGTTCGATTCAGGTGATTACTCAGGAAGATGGAGAGCGTCATGTTTTAGAGCTTAATCCTGGCGATATGTATCTTCATCCAGCCACGATTCCGCATTCTCCTGTTCGTTCTGAGGGTTCCATCGGTTTGGTAATTGAGCGAAAAAGAGCCAACCAGGGTTTTGTAGACGGATTGTTGTGGTATTGCGATAACTGCAATCACAAGTTGCACGAAGTGTATTTTGAACTCAACAATATCGAAAAAGATTTCTTGCCTCATTTTGAACATTTTTATAATTCAGAAGCACTACGAACTTGCGAAAAATGTGGAACGGTTATGGAAACCGATCCAAGATTTACCGCTAAAAAATAATTTTTTTCAGGAGCTATTTCCCGCTATCCACTCTATCTTTTCCTGCTTAAAGAAAGCAGGAAAAGGATGCCGTTGCTATCGGGGCTAAAACACGAAATCTACAAACTATCATGACAACAATTGCAACTCAATTTGGAATAAAAGCCGCTTTAGAACAATTAGGAATAAGCGCTATAAACGAAGGAACATCAACAGGAGTAAATAGTTTTTCAACAGGAGGAATTCTGGAAAGTTATTCGCCAGTAGATGGTCAATTGATTGCAAAAGTTAAAACAACTTCAGCAGCCGATTACGAAAAGGTAATGCAGGCTGCTACTGAAGCTTTCCAATCTTTCCGATTAATTCCTGCGCCACAACGTGGAGAAATTGTGCGTCAGTTTGGAGAAAAATTACGCCAAAATAAAGAAGCCTTAGGAAAATTAGTTTCTTACGAAATGGGGAAATCCTTGCAGGAAGGCTATGGCGAAGTTCAGGAAATGATTGATATTTGCGATTTTGCCGTTGGTCTTTCCCGTCAATTACATGGTTTAACTATGCACTCGGAAAGACCCAATCACCGAATGTATGAGCAATACCATTCTTTAGGAGTGGTTGGAATTATTTCGGCATTTAATTTCCCGGTTGCCGTTTGGTCATGGAATACTGCTTTAGCATTAGTTTGTGGTGATGTTTGTGTTTGGAAACCATCTGAGAAAACTCCGTTATGTGGAATTGCCTGTCAAAATATTTTGGCGCAGGTTTTACAAGAAAATAAACTGCCAGAAGGAATTTCGTGCTTAATCAATGGCGATTATAAATTAGGGGAATTATTGACTAAGGATTCCAGAATTCCATTAATCTCGGCTACAGGTTCTACCCGAATGGGGAAAATTGTAGCGCAAACTGTGGCGGCTCGATTAGGGAAATCTTTATTAGAATTAGGCGGAAACAACGCCATTATTGTCACTCCCGATGCCGATATTAAAATGACAATTATTGGTGCTGTTTTTGGAGCTGTAGGAACAGCTGGACAACGTTGTACTTCTACGCGTCGTTTGATTATTCACGAAAGTATTTATGATAAAATCAAAGAGGCTCTTGTTGCTGCTTACCAACAATTACGTATTGGAAATCCATTGGACGAAAAAAATCATGTGGGACCATTAATTGATATTGATGCTGTCGAAAAATACAACAAAGCCTTAGAAAAAGCAGTTGCTCAAGGAGCTAAAATTCTTGTAGATGGAGCGGTACTTTCGGGAGCTGGATATGAAAGTGGCTGTTATGTGCAACCCGCTATTGTTGAAGCCGATAATGCTTTAGAAATTGTACAACAGGAAACTTTTGCCCCTATTTTGTATTTGCTAAAATATTCGGGAACTGTAGAAAACGCTATAGTTATTCAAAACAATGTAGCCCAAGGATTGTCTTCGGCAATAATGACGAACAACTTGAGAGAAGCCGAATTGTTCTTGTCTGTTTCAGGATCTGATTGTGGAATTGCCAATGTCAATATTGGAACTTCTGGAGCCGAAATTGGAGGTGCTTTTGGCGGAGAAAAAGAAACAGGCGGAGGCCGTGAATCGGGATCAGATGCCTGGAAAGTTTACATGAGAAGACAAACCAATACTATTAATTACGGCAGTACTTTGCCATTGGCACAAGGGATAAAGTTTGATTTGTAAAATTTAAAAAGCTGTTTGTATTACTCTTTTCGAATGGTCTTCAATCGAAGCATTAGCTGATGTGATTTTAACAAATTGAATTGTGTT
>NCET01000425.1 GCA_002280815.1 Flavobacteriales bacterium 32-34-25
TCCTACTAGCCGTTGGCAGGCTTCTGAAGGTCCTGAAATAATCTACAATCCGGATACACAATATTATTACCTGTTTCTAGCTTATGATGAACTTTCGGTGGCCTACAATACCCGTGTGGCACGTTCCAGAAGTATAACTGGACCATATTTAGGTATTAACGGTGCTAATATTACTAATGGAGCCGATTGTTGGCCTATGCTCACACATCCGTATTCCTTTAACAATCATACCGGTTGGGTAGGTTTTTCTCATTGTTCGGTATTCCAAAATCCGGATACTAAAGAATGGTTTTATGCTTCTCAGGCACGTTTGCCTGAAGGTGTTCCCGGGATTAATGCGTCTAATGCTGTTATGATGGGACACGTGAGAGCTATTCAATGGACAGAAGATGGTTGGCCAGTTGTGGATGCCGAACGTTATGCAGGAGTACCTAAAACAACTATTACCGAAGCTTCGTTTATAGGTCAATGGGAACAGATTACTATGAATTATCAATATAAAACGATTCAAAAATCAGTTAACATTTTTTTGACTGCCGATAAAAAAGTAAGCGGAGCTCTTACAGGAACCTGGTCTTATGATAGTGTAAACAAGACTTTAATTGTAAATGGTATTAAATGTAAAGTTAGTGATAAAGTTAGTGATGCCTGGGATTGGGAAGCTTCAACAAGAAAAGTAACGCTGAGTTATTCCGGACTAACAGCTGACGGAAGACCTGTTTGGGGTAAAAAAAAATAAATTAAAATAAATGACCCTTTCAATCTCAGAAAGGGTTTTTGTTAAAATATAAGCTGTGTTTATTTATAGCTTGTTTTTATCTTTTTATTTTGCCTATATTTACAAATGTTAAACATACACTTATA
Organism: Flavobacteriales bacterium 32-34-25; assembly: GCA_002280815.1. Taxonomy (GTDB): domain Bacteria; phylum Bacteroidota; class Bacteroidia; order Flavobacteriales; family Flavobacteriaceae; genus Flavobacterium. The sequence goes on from NCET01000425.1 coordinate 865, forward strand.
ACCAATCAAAAAATGTAATTAGAATGAAAAAAAATCTGTTGTTATTGTTGATTTTTACTTTTTGTAATCAACTTGCTTTTTCACAAAAAGAAACCACAATTCTTAGTATTAAAAAAGCTGAGAAACCTACTGTTATTAATAAAAATATCTATGGTCACTTTGCAGAACATTTGGGGAGATGTATCTACGGAGGTTTTTTTGTAGGGGATACTTCTAAAATTCCAAATACAAACGGAGTTAGAAATGACATTATTGCAGCTTTAAAAGAATTAAAAATACCAAATTTAAGATGGCCAGGAGGTTGTTTTGCGGATACTTATCATTGGAAAGATGGTATTGGTCCAAAAGAAAACCGACCAACAATTGTAAATCAATGGTGGGGAGGGACAACTGAAGATAATAGTTTTGGAACTCATGATTTTTTAAATTTATGCGAAGTATTAGAAGCTGAACCATATTTGGCTGGTAATATTGGAAGCGGAACGGTTCAGGAATTGGCTGACTGGGTTCAGTATGTGAACTTTGCAGGAAAAAGTCCAATGAGTGATCTGCGTAAGAAAAACGGAAGATTAGAGCCTTGGAAAGTGAAATTCTGGGGTGTTGGTAATGAAGCCTGGGGATGCGGAGGAAATATGACAGCTGAATATTATGCAGGAGAGTATCGCAAATATGCCACTTTCATGTCAGATTGGGAAAATACAGGTGGAATCACTCGTATTGCATCTGGATCAAATGGTGCCGATTACAATTGGACAGAAGTTTTGATGAAAAACATTCCTAACAATATGATAGGAGGACTAGGAGTGCATCATTATGCTGTTATTAATTGGAATAAAAAAGGAGATGCCGTAGATTTTAGCGAAGATCAATATTTTGAAACGATGAAATCGGCCTTAAAAATGGAAGAATTGGTTACTAAGCATGCTGCGATTATGGATAAATATGATCCTGCTAAAAAAGTAACTATGGCTGTAGATGAGTGGGGTGGCTGGTATGAAGTGGAAAAAGGGACTAATCCTGGATTTTTGTACCAACAAAACACGATGCGTGATGCTATGATTGCAGGTACAACGCTAAATACTTTTAACAACCATGCCGATAGAGTGCGTATGGCTAACTTAGCGCAATGTGTAAATGTATTGCAAGCAGTTATCTTGACTGATAAAGCTAAAATGATTTTGACGCCAACTTATCATGTTATGAAAATGTACCGTGTGCATCAGGATGCTGAGTTGTTGCCAGTTAACTTTACTTCGCCAATGTATACTTTTGAAGGTAAAAGTTTGCCTGCTATCTCGGCTTCGGCTTCAAAAGATAAAAGCGGTTTAGTACACATTTCATTAGTAAATGTTGATTCTAAGAAAGAAAATAAAATCGAAATTGATTTGGCTGAATTGGGATTGAAAAATTTCACAGGAAGTATTTTGACTTCTAAAAAATTACAAGATTATAATTCATTTGATAAACCAAATGCAATTGAACCTAAAGAATTCAAAGGTTTTAAAAATGCAAAAGGAAAATTAGAAATAACTATTCCAGCGTTTTCTGTTGTAGCATTAGAAGGAAAATAAAAAAGTCAGAATGAAAATTAAAACAATATTATATAGTGTAAGTCTTTTAACAGCAGTTGTTTCTTGTAAAACAGCTGCTGTAAAAGATACTGTTAGTACTCAAAATCAGCCTTCGCTGAAAATGAATAATCCTATTATTACCGATAAATATACCGCTGATCCAGCCGCCATTGTGTATAAAGACAAGGTGTATCTTTATGCGGGACACGATGTTCCGCCAAAAGATGTGAATTCGTATCGAATGAACGAATGGCTGGTGTATTCTTCTTCGGATATGGTTAATTGGGAAGAACATTCGGTTCCTTTAAAACCTACGGATTTTGCTTGGGCAAAAGGTGATGCCTGGGCAGGACAAGTGATTGAAAGAAACGGAAAATTCTATTGGTATGTAACGGTTTCTCACGGATCCATTCACGGAAAATCGATAGGAATTGCAGTTTC
>NCET01000426.1 GCA_002280815.1 Flavobacteriales bacterium 32-34-25
TTATATCATTAAAAAGAAAAATATCAATCTGGGTATGGCTGCTGCTTTACCAAATGGTAACTTAATTGTTCCGGTAATAAAAAATGCAGATCAGTTGAATTTGGTAGGTATGGCTAAGGCTGTAAATGATTTAGGAAATAGGGCTAAATTAGGGAAGTTGAAACCAGATGAGACTAAAGGCGGAACTTATACAGTAACCAATGTGGGTTCTTTTGGAAGTGTTTTTGGAACTCCTATTTTGAATCAGCCCGAAGTAGGGATTTTAGCCCTTGGGGCTATTCGAAAAGTTCCTGCGGTTATTGAAACTCCGGAAGGTGATTTTATTGGTATCAGACAAAAGATGTTTTTAACTCATGGTTATGATCATCGTATCATTGATGGAGCTTTAGGAGGAATGTTTGTGAAAAGAGTTGCTGAATATTTAGAATCTTTTGACATTACCAGAACTATTTAATTTTACTACAATAAATATAAAATGCCTGAGAGTTTTAAAATAACTTTCGGGTTTTCTTTTTTAAACTCTTGTTTAAATTAAACTCAAAACTTTATATTTGTAATTATTATTATAAAAAAATGGAATTAAAACTCAATAGACCGATTTGCTTTTTTGATCTTGAAACTACAGGAATTGATATTGGAAAAGATAGAATTGTGGAAATATCAATTTTCAAAGTTTTTCCAAACGGAAACAAAGAAAGCAAAACCTGGTTAGTGAATCCTACGATTCCAATTCCACCACAAACTACCGCTGTTCACGGAATTACGGATGAAAAAGTAGCTAACGAACCTACTTTTAATGAATTGGCTACTCAGGTTTATAATATGATAAAAGACAGCGATTTGGCTGGATTTAATTCAGATCGATTTGATATTCCGCTTTTAGCTGAAGAATTGCTTCGTGCGGGAGTGGATTTTGATATGAAGAACAGAGTTTCTGTGGATGTTCAAACGATTTTTCATAAAAAAGAAGAGCGTACTTTGAGCGCTGCTTTAAAGTTTTATTGTGGTCAAAGTTTAGAGAATGCCCATTCGGCAGAAGCAGATACAATGGCAACTTACGAGATTTTAAAAGCACAACTAGAGCGTTATCCTGATTTAGAAAACGATATGAAATCCTTATCTGAATTTACAACCAGAAAAAAAATAGCCGATTTTGCCGGAATGATTTCTTTTGATAAAGACGGAGATGAGATATTTACTTTTGGAAAACACAAAGGAGTAAAAGTGGATGTGATTTTAGAAAAAGAACCAGGTTATTTTAGCTGGGTTCAAAATGCTGATTTTCCTTTGTACACTAAAAAAGTATTGACAGCAATAAAATTAAGAAAGTTAAATACGAAATAAGTTGGGAGTAGGAAGCTGGGAGTTGGAAGAGAGAAAAAATGTCTTAACTCTCAACATGGTTCTTCCAGCTTCCAACTTCTAACTTCCAACTCAAAAAAAATGAAAATAATTTGTATTGGTCGCAATTATGCGAATCATATCGAAGAATTCTGCTATATTATTGAAACAACATCCTTTTGTGATTCCTGAATTTTCAGAAGATGTACAACATGAAGTTGAGGTTATCGTTAAGATTAATAAAGTAGGGAAGTATATCGATGCTAAATTTGCTCATAAATATTATGACGAAATAAGTGTAGGGATTGATTTTACGGCTCGTGATTTGCAAAATGAGTTAAAGGCAAAAGGTTTACCTTGGGAAAAAGCAAAAGCTTTTGATGGTTCGGCTGTGATTGGTGATTTTTTAAAGAAAGAACAGTTTAGTTCGTTAGAAAATCTTACTTTTGAATTGAAAAATAACAATCAAACCGTTCAGGAAGGTAATGTAAATATGATGTTGTGGAAAATAGATGAGTTAATTGCTTCTATTTCACAGTATTTTACTTTAAAAATTGGAGATATTATTTTTACAGGAACGCCTAAAGGGGTAGCAAAGGTAAATCCAGACGACGTTTTGGAAGGATATTTAGAAGGACATAAACTATTTAGAATACAAATAAAATAATGGCTTTAAACTATAACTTAGCAAAAGTATACGCAATTTCTGATAATGACACAGAATTTGTAAACGAAATTCTAACCTTGTTTGTAAATGATGTTCCAGAAGATTTGGCGCAAATTAAAGAAGGGATTAAGAAGAAAGATCATAAGCATGCCTATGCTTATGCACATAAAATCAAGCCAACTTTAGATTTGTTGGGTATGACGGTAGCTTTTGAAGAAATTCTTCAGGTAGAAGCCTGGACTAAAGAAGAAGGCAAAAGAAAAGATATTGAGCATACTTTTGATAGTATAAAAACTCAGGTTAAAGAAGCAATTAAGGAGATTAAGAAAGACTTTGACTTGTAATTCAGGTCTTCATTTTTTAATAAAAACAACAACAAGAATCAACATTCAATTTTTTTGAATGTTGATTTTATTTTATAAGGATTTTAAATTATCATATTAATAGATGAAAGCAACCATTGTTACTATAGGAGATGAGATTTTAATAGGGCAAATTATTGATACTAATTCGGGGTTTATTGCAAAGTCTCTGGATAAAATAGGGGTAGAGATTCATGAGATGATTTCTATTAGTGATGATAAACAACACATCTTGGATACTTTTGTAAAATTGCAAAACAAGGTCGATTTAGTAATTATTACAGGAGGACTTGGTCCAACAAAAGACGATGTCACTAAAAAAACATTCTGCGATTACTTTGAAGATGAGTTAATTGTAGATCAGGCGGTTTTAAAGCACGTTACACAATTAATTGAAGGTTTTTATAAACGTACCATTACTCAAATCAATAAAGATCAGGCATTAGTTCCATCGCGTTGTACCGTGCTTCATAATCAGGTGGGAACGGCTCCGGGAATGTGGATGAAAAAAGAAAATACGGTTTTTGTTTCACTGCCGGGAGTTCCTTTTGAGATGAAATATTTGGTAGAGAATGAGATAATTCCAAAGGTTGTTAAAGAATACAATCGTCCTTATATTATTCACAAAACGATTCTGACTTATGGTCAAGGTGAAAGTATGGTTGCGGAGCGAATTGAAGATTGGGAAAACAGTCTGCCTGAATTTATTAAGTTGGCTTATTTACCTGCTCCGGGAAGAGTGCGTTTGCGTCTTTCGGCTAGAGGAAAAGACAAAGAAGCATTAGAAAAAGCAATTGATTCTTATGTAGTTTCTTTGGGTGAAATTATTAATGATATTATTGTTGGTTTTGAAGAAGATGAGACTATTGAGGTTTTGGTAGGTAAAATGTTGAAAAAACAGCAAAAAACCATTGCCACGGCAGAGAGTTGTACGGGAGGTCAGATAGCGGCAAGTTTATCATCAGTAGCAGGAGCTTCTAATTATTTCAAAGGAAGTGTGGTTTCTTATGCAACTGAGACTAAGATAAATGTATTGGGGATCCCTGCTGATTTGATAGAAAAACACTCGGTTGTAAGTGCTGAGGTAGCTTCAGCAATGGCTTTGAATGTTAAGAAGCTGATGAATACCGATTATGCACTTGCTACAACTGGAAATGCCGGACCGACAAAAGGAGATGAAAAAGCCGAATTAGGAAGTGTTTTTATCGCTTTGGCTACTCCAAATGAGGTAATTGTAGAAGAGTTTAATTTTGGTCAACCCCGTGAAAAAGTGATAGATAGAGCATTGATTAAAAGTTTAGAAATA
>NCET01000054.1 GCA_002280815.1 Flavobacteriales bacterium 32-34-25
CCAAAATTATTGTCTTTTACAGGACTCAGTTTTCGGATGCTACGCATCGTACTAATGGCGTTATCGGTAGCTTGTTCCAGAAATTCTTTGTTGTTTACCATTACACTCAGGTTGTAATTGATATTAGGAGCAGTAAAAAGCGAGCGGGCTACTTGTATAGGAATCAAGACTCTTAAATCCTGGCTGTTGCCAAAAGTAGAACCTTTCTCTTTTAAAACGCCAATAACTTTAAATCGTGCGCCACGAATCGAAATGGTTTTATTAATAGGATTGACATCTTTTAGTAATCCTTTTTCGAAATCGGAACCGACTACACAAACATAATTATTGTTGCTGATATCGAAATTATTAAAATTTCTTCCAGAACTGGTCTCTAAACCTGAGTTAGTCATAAAATATTCGTCGACACCAACAATAGAAATTTCGGGATCGGTTTTTTCGGCTTCAAATTTTACTTCGGCAGATGAAGTGGCTTTAAAAGAAAGTGAGGTTTGCGAAAGCGGATAGTTGTATTTGTTTTTGAAAGCAACAGCTTCTGGATAAGAAATAATAGGATTGATGATTTCTCGTTCATCTCCACCTTGTCTTTTAACGGTGTTTTCGTATCGATTGATATTAAAGGTGTTGGCTCCCATCGAAGCAAAATCAGAAGAAATGGTGTTTTCTAAAGCCGAAACTACAGTTAGAATTCCCACCAGAGCAGTAATACCAATGGCAATAATTAATATGGTAAGTGTAGTTCTTAGAATTTGGGTTTTAATTGAACCAAAAGCTATTTTTATATTTTCCTTTAAAAGATTGCTCATCGTAATAGTTTGATACGAAAATACAATTTTTGAGAGAAGTTTGTTTTCAAGGCAAGTTATTTATTTTAAAAATAAGATATTTGCACAGCGAAATTTAAGATTTAAGAATTTAGATTTTAGATTTTCTGAATTAAATATGATTTTGGGTATCCAAATCTAAAATCTGCAATCTAAAATCTGCAATTAAGTAAAAATGGCATCAAAACCAAGTATTCCTAAAGGAACAAGAGATTTTTCACCTGCTGAGGTGGCTAAACGTCAATATATTATCCAAACTATAAAAAGTAATTTTGAGAAATTTGGTTTCCAACCGATAGAAACACCTTCGTTTGAAAATTCAGAAACCTTGATGGGGAAATATGGGGAAGAAGGCGATCGATTGATTTTTAAAATATTGAATTCTGGAGATTATTTGGCAAAAGCCAATGCTACTCATATAGAAAATAAAGACAGTGTAAAGTTGACTTCAAGTATTTCTGAAAAAGCCTTGCGTTATGACTTGACAGTTCCTTTTGCAAGATATGTGGTGCAACACCAAAACGAAATTGAATTTCCTTTTAAAAGATACCAAATCCAACCCGTTTGGCGTGCTGACAGACCGCAAAAAGGGCGTTTTAGAGAATTTTTTCAATGTGATGCCGATGTGGTGGGTTCCAAATCATTGTGGCAGGAAGTAGAATTGGTACAATTATATGATACTGTTTTTAGTACTTTAGGTTTAAACGGCGTAACGGTTAAAATCAATAATAGAAAAATCTTATCAGGAATTGCTGAGGTTATTGGTGCTTCGGATAAGCTGATTGATTTTACAGTGGCTTTAGATAAGTTGGATAAAATTGGCGAAGACGGTGTTAAAAAAGAAATGATTGAGAAAGGAATTTCAGAAGAGGCAATTGTAAAAGTGCAGCCTTTATTTAATTTCACTGGAAGCATTTCGGAGAAAATAGAAAAATTATCACAACTTTTAGCTGCTTCGGAAGAAGGAATGAAAGGAGTGGAAGAATTGCGTTTTATTTGTGACAATGTGACTAAACTAGGTTTGTCAACTGCTATCTTAGATTTGGATGTAACCTTGGCGCGTGGTTTAAATTATTATACAGGAGCTATTTTTGAAGTGGCTGCGCCAAAAGGAGTCGCTATGGGTTCTATTGGTGGCGGTGGAAGATACGACGATTTGACTGGGATTTTTGGTTTGAAAAATATGAGCGGTGTTGGAATTTCCTTTGGTTTAGACCGTATTTATTTAGTAATTGAAGAATTAGGTTTGTTTCCAGAAACGGTTACTGCAAGTTCAAAAGCTTTGTTTATTAATTATGGAGATGAGGAAGCTTTTTATGCTTTGCAAGCCATTAAAAATTTACGAGCTTCAGGTATAAAAGTCGAATTGTATCCTGATAAAGCTAAGGTGGCAAAACAATTTCAACATGCTGACAAACGCAACATTCCTTTTGCTGTTATTGTGGGAGGAGAAGAAATGAGTTCGAATACCTATTCGCTTAAAAATTTAGTTTCGGGCGAACAAGTAACATTAGATTTTGAAGGATTAAAGAATGCTTTGATTTAATTCAAAAGTGTATAAAAACAAAAAAAGCTTTGTCGGTAGACAAAGCTTTTTTTAGTATAAGTAATCGCGAATTAATAATTATTTTGGAATCAACTGTAATTTTCGGTTTTATTTCGAATCGAAAATCAGAGATTGATTATAACCTAGTAACAAACATATAGAATCTATTTGGAATATGTCTTAAAAATTTATTAAAATTTCAATTTTAACATTAAAATAAATTAATTCGAGAAAAAATAAGGGCTAAAAATAGTTATTAGTAAAAAGGGTGACAATTTGACATTTAGTCAGCTTTGGCAGTACTTTTGCTATCCAAAGGAAAGTGTAAAAATGAAGTTTAAGAATATTTTTAAAAATAAGGGAAATATGAGTACTGAGAATACAGAAATCGATAAAGAAATGGATGAGGTAACTATGGAGAATACGGCAAGCCAAGATCCAGCAGCTACTGAGGAGCTAATAGAGTTAAGTGTTGAAGAGCAATTAGCTAATGACTTGGCGAATGAAAAAGACAAACATTTACGATTATTTGCTGAATTTGAAAACTACAAAAGAAGAACTTCAAAAGAGCGCATTGATTTATTCAAAACAGCAAATCAGGAAGTTTTATTAGCGATGTTGCCTGTTTTGGATGATTTTGACAGAGCGATTATTGAAATTGCTAAATCAGAAGATGAAACTTTGACAAAAGGAGTAGAGTTGATTCATGAAAAATTGAAAAACACTTTGTCTTCTAAAGGTTTAGAGCTGGTTGATGTAAAAGTTGGAGATGCTTTTGATGCTGATTTTGCAGAAGCAATTACACAAATTCCTGCGCCATCACCTAAATTAAAAGGCAAAATAGTAGATGTTCTTGAAAAAGGATACAAACTAGGAGATAAAATTATTCGTTTCCCAAAAGTAGTTATTGGACAATAAATTTGGGTAAAAACACACTGCAGAGTGGGTTTTAAAAAAATAAATACAAATGAAAAAAGATTTTTACGAGATATTAGGTGTTTCTAAAAATGCTGATGCTGCGGCTATTAAAAAAGCCTACAGAAAAAAAGCAATTGAATTTCACCCTGACAAAAATCCTGGAGACAAAGCGGCAGAAGAAAAGTTCAAAGAAGCGGCAGAAGCTTATGAAATTTTAGGAGATGCTGACAAAAAAGCAAAGTATGACCAATTTGGACACCAAGCTTTTGATGGTTCTGGCGGATTTGGCGGTGGTCATCACATGAATATGGATGATATCTTCAGTCAGTTTGGTGATATTTTTGGTGGAGGTTTCGGTGATATTTTTGGTGGAGGTTTCGGAGGATTTGGCGGAGGCGGAAGCCGAGGTGGAGTTCGTCGTGCTAAAGGAAGCAATTTGCGTATCAAAGTAAAATTAACTTTGGAAGAAATTGCTAATGGTGTTGAGAAAAAAGTAAAGGTAAAACGTAAAGTTCAGGCTCCCGGAGTTTCTTATAAAACTTGTTCTACTTGTAATGGTCAAGGGCAGGTAATGCGTGTGACTAATACTATTTTGGGTAGAATGCAATCAGCGACAACTTGTCCTGCTTGTGGCGGATCTGGGCAAATTTTAGATAAAAAACCAGCTAACGCTGATGCTCAAGGAATGATTGTAGAAGACGAAACGGTTTCTATTAAAATTCCAGCAGGTGTTGTGGATGGAATGCAATTAAAAGTTTCTAACAAAGGAAACGATGCGCCAGGAAATAGCATTCCAGGTGATTTAATTGTTGCTATCGAAGAGTTAGAACACGAATTCCTGAAACGTGAAGGCGAAAATTTACATTATGATTTATATGTAAGTTTCCCGGAAGCCATTCTTGGAGTTTCTAAAGATATCGAAGCCATTAATGGTAAAGTAAGAATCAAATTAGAAGAAGGAATCCAATCAGGAAAAATTCTTCGATTAAAAGGAAAAGGAATCCCAAGTATCAACGGATATGGAAATGGAGATTTGTTAGTTCATGTTAATGTTTGGACACCTAAAACATTGAATAAAGAACAAAAACAATTCTTCGAGAAAAACTTAGAAGATGATAACTTTCTTCCAAATCCTGAAAAATCAGACAAATCGTTTTTCGAAAAAGTGAAAGATATGTTTTCTTAAGCTTTTCAAAGGAATCAAAATACAGTAAAAAAGCCCATCCGCATGAAAATGATGATGGGTTTTTTTATGATACAATTGTAATCGATTTAGGTAGTAATTATTTACTTTTACAACCGCAAGGTCAAAAAGACCAAACCGAAGAAGAAAATTCAAAAAATCAGCATGAACACCTTATTAGAAGTCAATAAAGTAGTGAAGCAATACGGCAATTATGTAGCGCTAAACGAAGTTTCTTTGTCTGTTCCTAAAGGCAGTATTTACGGACTTTTAGGTCCTAATGGTGCTGGAAAAACTTCCCTTATTCGAATCATCAATCAAATTACGATGCCAGATAGTGGTCAAATTATTCTGGATGGCGAAAAATTGCAACCCAAACACGTACAATATATCGGTTATCTTCCAGAGGAAAGAGGTTTGTACCAAAGTATGAAAGTGGGCGAGCAATGCTTGTATTTGGCACAAATGAAAGGTTTGTCTAAGGCTGAAGCCAAAAAACAACTGGAATATTGGTTTGACCGATTGGGAATTCAAGGTTGGTGGAACAAGAAAATTCAGGAACTTTCTAAAGGAATGGCACAGAAAATCCAGTTTGTAGTTTGTGTATTGCACAAACCTAAATTGTTGATTTTTGACGAACCTTTTTCTGGTTTTGATCCTGTAAATGCGAATGTGATTAAAGACGAAATTTTGGCATTACGTGACGAAGGTGCTACCATTATATTTTCGACACATCGAATGGAAAGTGTGGAAGAATTGTGCGATCATATTGCTTTAATTCACAAATCGAATAAATTAATTGAAGGGAAATTAGAAGACGTTAAAAGACAACATAAAACCAATAGTTTTGAAGTAGGTGTTTTAACCGATAATGTAGAAGGTTTGATCTATGATATTACTCAAAAATTCACCGTCAATCCCGCTCATTTTAAATCGTTAAATAAAGAATTAAAACTCGAAATTCAAATTGGAAATTCACTTCCAAATGAATTACTACATCTTTTAACTCAACGCGGGCAAGTCACTCATTTTGTAGAAAAAATTCCGAGTGTAAACGATATTTTTATACAAACTGTAACTAAATAAAAAACAATAAAGAAATTCCAAATTCCAATCTGTTGGAATTTGAGATTTTAAAATTTGAAATTTGCGAAGTATGAGTATCATATCACTAATTATAAAAAGAGAGTTTTTTGCCAAAGTGCGCAACAAATCCTTTATTGTAATGACTTTTTTAAGTCCGTTATTGTTTGTGGGAATAGCGGTATTTGTTGGCTATTTAAGTTCGATGGAAGCCGATGTAAAACGTGTGGCCATTCATGACGAAACAGGTTTGTTTGTCAACGAATTCATAGCTCAAAATACCGAGGACAACGCATACAAATATTTTGATTTTTCTCAAATTGACAATCAGTTTTTAAAAGATAGTATTACCAATAATGGTTATGAAGGAGTATTGGTTATTCCAAAAACAACTGATGTAACCGAATTAGAAAGCAAAATTGAATTTATTTCTAACGCTAGTCCGAGCATTTCTTTTATCGAAAACGCACAGGATATTATTGCTAAAAAGCTAACCAAAATCAATCTGGAAAATGCACATTTAGATACTTTGGCTATAAAAAAAGCGCAGGCTAGTGTGAATATTAATATTGCTAAAACTTCCGGAGAGCAAGGCTTAAAAGGATTGAACGAAGCTAAAATTGCTATTGGAGGCGCTTTTGGTTATTTGATTATGATGTTCATTATTATTTATGGAAATATGGTAATGCGATCTGTCATTGAGGAAAAAACAAATCGTATTGTAGAAATTATTATTTCTTCGGTAAAGCCTTTTCAATTGATGATTGGTAAAATTATTGGAACATCATTAGCAGGGATTTTACAGTTTACCATTTGGGTAATTATTGGACTTTCGTTGCTGTTTGCTGCTTCGGTATTTTTTGGAGTAAATGTTGGCCCGGCGGCTAGTTTGCCTCCAACAATTATGGAAAATACACCAACAGAATTTGCAGGAACGGCTCAGTTGTTTATCAAAGAGTTATGGAATTTGCCTATTGCCAGTATTCTGATTGGTTTTGTGGTTTATTTCATTGGCGGTTATTTTCTATACAGTTCATTTTATGCCGCTATTGGAGCTGCTGTAGATAATCAAACCGATTCGCAGCAGTTTCTTTTGCCGGTAATCATGCCTTTAATGTTAAGCGTTTATGTTGGTTTCTTTAGTGTAGTCAATGATCCTAATAGTACTATTGCAGTTACTTTTTCGATGATTCCGCTTACTTCACCGATTGTAATGTTAATGCGAATTCCTTTTGGATGGAGTTCCATTATGGCAAATAGCCGTTTCAATTGCGTTATTGTTTGGAACATTCTTATTAGTGGTTTGGTTTGCCGCTAAAATATATCGAGTAGGAATATTGATGTACGGGAAAAAGCCAAGTTGGAAAGAATTATACCGTTGGTTAAAATATTAATTTTTTTGAAGTTGTTAAGCCTTAGAAAAAAGACTCAGTACCTTAGCAACTTTGAATCTCAGAACCTTAAAAAAAATGAGTAAAATACTAATTATCGAAGACGAAGCCGCTATTAGAAGAGTGCTTACAAAAATTCTTTCGGAAGAAAATGATACTTATCAGGTTGAAGAAGCTGAAGACGGCGTTTCGGGTTACGAAAAAATAAAAAATAACGATTACGACCTGGTTCTTTGCGACATCAAAATGCCAAAAATGGATGGTGTCGAATTATTAGAAGAAGTCAAAAAGATAAAGCCTGAAATTCCGATGGTGATGATTTCTGGTCATGGCGATATGGAAACGGCAATTAATACGATGCGTTTAGGTGCTTTTGATTACATTTCAAAACCACCTGATTTGAATCGTTTGCTGAATACGGTTCGCAATGCTTTAGACAGAAAACAACTGGTAGTTGAGAATAAAATTCTAAAGAAAAAAGTAAGTAAAAACTACGAAATGATTGGTGAGAGTGAAGCAATTAATCACATCAAATTAATGGTTGATAAGGTTGCTCAAACTGAAGCTCGTGTATTAGTTACCGGTCCTAACGGAACTGGAAAGGAATTAGTAGCGCACCAATTGCATGAAAAAAGTGAGCGTGCCAGTTTTCCTTTAATCGAAGTGAACTGTGCTGCAATTCCGTCAGAATTGATTGAAAGCGAATTGTTTGGTCACGTAAAAGGTGCTTTTACATCGGCGGTAAAAGACCGTGCAGGAAAGTTTGAAGCGGCCGATAAAGGAACTATCTTTCTGGATGAAATTGGCGATATGAGTCTTTCGGCTCAGGCCAAAGTATTACGTGCTTTACAGGAAAATATCATTACCAGAGTTGGTGCTGATAAAGACATTAAAGTGGATGTGCGTGTAGTGGCTGCGACGAATAAAGATTTGAAAAAAGAAATCGAAGAAGGGCGTTTCCGTGAAGATTTGTACCATCGATTGGCAGTAATTTTAATTAAAGTACCTTCGCTGAATGACAGACGCGAAGATATTCCGTTATTAGTGACTCATTTTGCCGAAAAAATTGCATCGGAACAAGGAAATGCAGTAAAGAAATTTTCGGATGATGCGATCAAATTGTTGCAAGAATACGACTGGACGGGAAATATCCGCGAATTACGTAATGTGGTGGAACGTTTGATTATTCTTGGCGGAAGCCAGATATCTGAAAATGACGTGAAGTTATTTGCAAGTAAATAAAAAAGTTGTCAGTTATGAGTTATGTGTTTAACCTCATAACTCATAACTGATAACGCACAACTAAAAAATATGAAACTAAAAAAAATAAACGAAAAGTTACAGCAGGGATTAATTGAAAACGGATTAACCGAAGCAAATGATATCCAAAAAGAAACTTTTTCGACTATAAAAAGCGGTGTCGATTGTATTATTATTGCTCCGGATGGAGAAGGAAAAAGTACTACAATTGTATTAAACGTAATTCAGCGATTGATAGGTTCTGTTGAAGAATCGCCAAGAGCTTTGATTATTGTGGAGGACAAAGCTAAAGTTCTGGAAATGGAAGCGCTTTTTGAAAAGTATGGAAAGTACAGCGAACTGGAAGTATATGGTGTGCATGACAAAGGCGATATGGATTATGATAAAAATTATGTTTCAACTGGAATCGACGTTTTAATTGGTACTCCAAATAAATTGAATGATATGTTTTCTACGGCGGGTTACAATGTAAACCGATTGAAAATGTTCATATTAGACGATGCGAATCCAATTTTGAAATTACGACATGAAACTAAAATTATGCGTATTTCAAATAGTATTGCTAAAACACAGCGTATAATTTTTGGAGATCAATTTTCAGAAAGAATCGAAATTCTGGCCGAAAAAATGATGGAAGAGCCTGAAATTTTTGATTTTGAAGATGTGGAATATGATGAAGAGGAAGAAGTAGTAGAAAAAGATTTAGAAGACGAAGAAAACGAAGGAGAAGAAGAATAAAAAATAAAAAATAGAGTATCATGGGATTAATGAAAGTGTTTTCGGGAAGTGAGATTTTAGCTTTGGCATTAAAAGAAAAAATTGAAGCGGTAGGAGTGGATACGGTAATAAAAGACAATATTCAATCGGCTAGATTGGCGGGTTTTGGAAGTTCAGGTTCGGCAGTGGAATTGTTCATTCAGGAAACGGATTTTTCTAAAGCCAATCCTGTAATTGAGGAGTTTCGATTGAATATTTAATAGTTGTATATTTGTTATTCTAATTATACTGTCGAAATGGATATAGATGCAAAGAAAATAGAATTGTTGGATTGGTTGCTTCATATTAATGATGAAAGTAAACTCAAAAAAATAATGGCGCTGAAAATAGTTTTAGATAAAGAAATTGTTGCCCATACTATTAGCGGTTATCCGGTAGATAAAGAAGAATATATCAATATGGTTAAAGAGGCTGATGAACGAATTACATCAGGCAATTATACTACACTTGAAGATTTAGAAAAAGAAATCGAAAATTGGTAATATGCAAAAGCCAATTAGGATACTTTGGGATAATCAAGCCAAAGCTGATTTAAAACTAATCTTTGATTTTCTCCAGTTAAAATCACCTCAAGCAGCCAAAAATGTCATTAGGGATATTGTTGCCCAGAGTAAAAGTATTCATTTTACAGAGCAATATCAGGTGGATGAATTTTTAGGAGAACCTTACAGAAGAATGATTGTTCGAAATTATAAGATTATTTATAAAATTCATTCGGAAACTGAAATTAGAATTCTTCAAATTTTTGATACCAGACAAGATCAAAATAGATTAAAAAAATAAAAAGATGAAATACAAAATGTTGGTTCTTGACATGGATGATACCTTGTTGAACGATGACCATATCATTTCGGATGAAAACAGAGCCATGCTCATTAAAGCCAAAGAAAAAGGAGTACACATTATTCTAGCTTCTGGTCGACCAACGCCTGCAATGATTGAATATGCCAGGGATTTGGGATTAATGGATTCCTATATGATTTCGTTTAACGGAGCCGTAATTACTGATTTAAAAACTAATGAAATCATTTTCGAGCAGACCTTAACTCAGGAACAAATTCATACTTTGTATGATTACAGTAAGGCAAAAAACACTCATATTATTACGTATCTGGACGGAAAAGTAATAAGCGAAACACGTTCAGAATATATTGATATCGAAATTGATATCACTGGCTTGGAACACGAAGTAGTGCCTAATTTCAAAGAGCGTGTACAATCGGCGGCGATAAAATGTATTTTGCTGGAAGAACCAAGTTATTTGAAAGAAGTGGAAGCCGACTTGAAAGCGACTATGCCACATTTGAGCGTATGTATGTCTAAACCTTTTTTCCTAGAAGCGGCTCAAACCGGAATTGATAAAGGAGCGAGTGTGAAATTCCTAGCCGAAAAATTAAACATTTTACAAGAAGAAGTGATCGCGGTGGGAAATGCAGGTAATGACTTAACGATGATTGAATATGCAGGTCTAGGCGTTTGGGTGGATAATGTAGATGCGCATTTAAGAGACAAAGGCAATGTGATTGTAGCTTCCAATAATAATCACGGTGTAGCTGAGGTAATTGAACGATTTATTTTAGCTTAAGATTTTTTAAATTATAATTAAAACCATTAAGAAATTAAGGTAATTTAAGAGTAGTTCTTAAACTTGATTTTTTAATGGTTTTTTTGTTTCAGGAGATTGTCATTGCGAGCGATAGCGTGGCAATCTCATCAAGTATTTCTGCAAAGTATTGAAGTATGTAATTCGTTCACTATTGCTGGCACAAAGGCAGAGACATTTGCGCAGCGAGCTACACTTTGCTGAGCAGGTTTTTAAATTGCTTACGTTCTGGTGCTTGGCGAGGTTGGGGAATAAAGATGCGGATTTTTTGGTTAAACACAAATTTTCCAAATACAACACCAACTTTCCATTAAGCCTAAAACCCCAATCTTGCCAAACGGCGGTTAGTTGTAGTGCATTTGTTTATTCAGTTATTTTGTCTTTTTTAAAATTTTCATTTTTCAATTTTTCGGGCTTCAAAGTCATCGATTGGTTTCTTTTTTATAAAAGCAGATAATATTAAAAAAGTAATCAAAAACATTATAAATTGTATTATTAAAACTGGAATTAGATAATCCGATTCAGCATACCTATATCCGAAACTAATAATCGTTACAGGAAAAGTTAAGATTAAAGTATACAAAGACCATTCTCCATAAAATAAATCACTTCCTGAAATAGAACATACTGATAATGTTCCAATTCCAACATAAATAATCGAGATTATTAATGCCTTTTTTCTTCTTTGAAGGAATAATTTAAGGTTTTCCATCGTTTAATTTATTTCAATTATAATTTTGGTTTTCCACCAAAAGCCTTCTTTTTTTTTATTTAATAAATTACTTATTGAGTTTTGGGTTTTATAAACTGTTTTGATGTCATTAGTTTCGATTTCAATATTTTTTATTGACTTTGATATTTCATCGATTTCCTTTTCATTCCAAGTTCCTATTCCATAATAAATTTCAGCAGTATCTTTTTGGTTTAAATTAAAAACAATTGAATCTTTAGAAATTTCATTTAAGCGATAGTTTGGAATTTTAGAGTTCAAATTAAATTTAATTTTTGCTTTATTGTCGGTATTATTTATTAAATAAATAGAATGAGCTGGGTCGCAACTCATTAAAAGCATTGCAGGAAAGAAAAATAATATTTTTTTAAAATACGTTGACATTTTACTTTGATGTTTTTTGATTCTGCGGGGCATTACAGCTAACTTGTATATATCTTCTTAACGCCTGTAAGGTATTGTATTTATTGATACTCTTTAATTTTTAAAACCCTATAGTACAACATAAGTACAACAAATCAGAATACTTTTACTTGACTATAGATCCCAACATTATTAAGCTGCGCTTGGCGGTTCATCGTTTGATACTCGGCAAGCTTTCCACAATAATACTGTTGGGTTGCTTTAGCATACCCATTTTGTAAAAGTAATTCATTTAAACATAATCCACTAGGCAAAATTACATACCCTAATTGTCTGTTCCAGTAGTCATAATAGTTCTCCTGTTCTGTAATAATAGTTACAACCGTTTTAGGCGGTGCAACCGACAAAACGAAGTGCAAGGATTGCAAACCAAATTGGAGCAATAATTGGGCAGGTAAACTGCTTTTCTCCTCATCCTCTATCATCTTCCTATTAATCTTTACTTCTGGTGCATCCAAGCCATAAAGTCGGATTTCTTTTTTCATTTGAGTGAAACGATGGCAAATGATTATGCTATCTCCATCAAGCACTTCTTCAATTTGCCAATGGGTTTCCACTATGTACGGTGCTTTTGCATTGTATTGCATTGATTTACAGTATTTTAAGTTATTGATAATCAAAGATAATACTTGAAATTTGTCTTATGAATTTTATCTAATTATTAATCCATTAAAACTTAAAAAAATGGCAAGACAGAAAGGTGTTATCAAGTATGTTGGAACTCTTGGAGATATCCGACACTTCAAAATCAAAGGACAGGAAGGCTACTTCGCTGGAATGGTTGGTGGACCAACTGGTGACCAAGTGAACACAGCTCCTGAATTTGAGAGAACTCGTGAGAATATGAACGAATTTGGCGCTTGTGCCAAAGCCGGGAAATCTGTTCGAACTGGTTTGTCTCAAGTAATGAAACAAATGGCGGACAGCCAAGTAACTGGAAGATTGACTTCTATAATGAAGAAAATCAACCTTGAAGACCAAACGGAAGCCAGAGGTTACCGTAAAATTGAAATCTCTACACAAAGAAATTACTTAAAAGGTTTTGAGTTTGACAAAAACTCTTCTTTCAATGGTATTTTCAACGCTCCTTACTCATTAACTCATACAGTTGATAGAGAAAGCGGAGAGTTTGTAGTTCCTGATTTTAATCCAGCGAATTTGGTTAATGCTCCATCTGGTGCAACTCACTTTCGTTTGATTTCCTCTCTTTCAGTAGTGAGTGATTTTGAATACAACGCTACCACAAACAGCTACGATCCTATGGATGCAGATTTGAATGAGGTAAACGACATTCAATACAGTCCTTTCTTGGATTTGTACGCTCCAGTTCCTGCCACTACAATTGTTGCAACTTTACCTGGTGGAGTTCTTCCAACGGTAAACACAACCGTTTTGCAGTGCATCGGAATTGAGTTCTACCAACAAGTGGGACCAAATTACTACTTGTTTTCCAGTGGTAACTGCTTGAAAGTTGAGGATGCTTTTTAGAAAAACCTTCCGAAAATCCCTCGCCAAAAGTGAGGGATTTTTTGTTTAATCTCAAATCTATCAAGACTATGGAAAGCAAAATAATAAGAGTAGCCCAGGGCAAAGAAAGTACATTGAGCCAGCTATACATTAACGGAATATTTCAATGCTATTTGTTAGAGGATAAAATTAGAGAAGTAAAAATCCCTTCTCAAACTGCCATTCCAAAAGGTGTTTTTAATTTGAAATTGAACACTTACGGAGCTAAAAATGTGGATTACAAAAAAGCATTTGGAAAGCTGCATCAAGGAATGATTGAGATTTCTGGTTTACCCAACTTTAGCTTTGTTTATATCCATACCGGAAATACCATAAAAGATACTGCTGGTTGTCCGCTTTGTGGTTTTGGTTTTGGGTTTGTTGATGGAAATTACCAAGTTTCTCAAAGTGTTGCAGCTTACAAAATGATTTATCCAAAATTGGTTGCATTGGCAAAAGTTGAAACCAATACAATGATCATTGAAAATAATTTTCAATTCTAAATCCTCATCCGTCCTTTGGACACCTTCTCCAAAGGAGAAGGAAAAAGGATTTTAATTTTTTAACACAATGGAAAATATCAACATCATCGCTACACTTTTTGGAACACTTATCACTTTGCTACTCTCGATTGTGGCTTATTTTATAAAACAATTACATACCGATTTTAAGAGTATGGAAAAAGATTTGGTTGAAGTTAAAACGATGGCTTTAATCATCAAAACCGAGTTCAAAAGTGGTAACGATTTACTTAACCAAAAAGTAGAATATTTAGAAAAAAGAGTAAATAACATCGAATTAACAATTTTAAAAAATCAAGATTATGAAAAATAAAAATATGAGTGTCGTGGAAAGAACATTGGCACCAATTCCAAAATGGTTTAAAATACTTCGTGCTGTCGGAATTGCTTTGGCTTCTGTTGGTGGAATTATCATCGCTTCGCCTATTGCCTTACCTGTTGGACTGGTTTCGGCAGCTGGTTACTTGGTTCTTGGAGGTAGTATTATTTCAGTAGTTTCTCAAACTGCTGTAAAATCGGAAGAACTGCCAGAACCAAAGGAATAAAAAAACTATAAAATGACTTTAGAAGCTCCGTTTTTCGGGGCTTCTTTTGTTTATAGCAGTCAATAAAAGCAGATTGCTTTGCTTTTCTTCGATTTATTTAAGTGGTGCAATCATATTGCACTTATGCGTTGGTTTGCTTGGGAATAAGGCGCAAACAATCCTAGTCCAGTTGGACCAGGATTGTTTTATTTTCTACAGTAACGGTATAAAATGACTCTGCGGATGTCATTTATGAGCATCATATCCTCTTTGTATTGTTTTTCTTTTTTCTCCAGAAGTTTGAGAGCTGCAACATTTTTTTGGTGCTGCTCGTGCTCCACCATCATTAAACTGGCTTGTGGATTGAATTGTTTTTTGAAATCTGGAAGACGCAAAAACGAAATTACAGAACCAACTAAATGCTGATGCCAGAATTTTGTTTGCCATAAACTATAAGCAATGAAAAAAAGGCTTTCGCAGTCTTCTTCGTTTGAAAAAATGATAACAAAACTGTTAGTAAATGGCGTTTTTTGTGGCTTTCCGCTGTTCATCCCCTTGTTAAGTACAAATAAATGGGGTTTTGTGTAAACGGTGTCTTTCCGGTGGGTCTTGATGATGAAATTTAGCATAACATTCGGCTTTAAAAATGGGTTAGATTTTCAATTTTCCGCAGGATTTCGTTTGAACTACCAATGTGCCTCGCTACGCTCCGCCCATTAAATTTTTCAAAAGAAAAAAAAGAAAAAAAGAAAGCCAGTCGTTCAAGTGGAAGGTTTCAAAAAAGCAAGTTTTTTTGAAAAAATACTACCCGATACATCATCGGAAGTGTGGGCGTGAAGTCGGAATTGAATGTTGATGCGAACCGTTATGGGTGGAGATTTTTTCAAAAACCCGTAGGGCTTGAACTTGCTTTTTTGTAAACCTGGAACTTACCTTTGCTCTCTTTTTTTTTATTTTTTATTTTGATTTCATTTACCAATCGTCATCGTATAATCGGATTTTGTTTGAAGGATTGGGAGTTGATTTGGAAG
The DNA here is from genome assembly GCA_002280815.1 of Flavobacteriales bacterium 32-34-25. Lineage (GTDB taxonomy): Bacteria > Bacteroidota > Bacteroidia > Flavobacteriales > Flavobacteriaceae > Flavobacterium. The sequence goes on from NCET01000054.1 coordinate 15,321, forward strand.
AGGGTCGTCTTCGGAAAGTGTATCAAATTTTAGGGATGGATAAAAAATCCAAATCAAAAAATATAAACGCTTTTTATCCGGCACTAAAATTTGATACTCTTTCTTGGATTTGATTTTTGAGGATGCTTTAACGTCCTTTGAAAAATGGTATTTGATTTTTAACGGAAAGTTGTTCTGAAAATGGAAAGCATCTTCAAAAAACAATGCATTATAATACCTAGTGCGACGGTGCAGTAGCGCGTGCAAGTGTATCATTTTTTTATTTGCTTACTGGGATGTTTCTGATTGCTTTTGTGGAAAAGCTGATGCCATAGACTTGAAAGAAAGATGATGCTTCGGGCTGGTCAGAGTTATGTTATGGAACGGTATGGCATCGGCTTTTCCGCTGAAGCAATTACTTGGGATTTTCTGGCAAATAAAGAAATGATACTCTTGCTGGCTTCTCTTGATTTTGTGGGTGTTGCAAAATGCTTATTCCTATATCGTGAATATTAGAAGTAGAGTTTATAAGCATTTTACAACACTTACAAAAGCAATGCAAATACTACCGATTTATGCGTAAAGTTGCTAAAAACAGTGACCGTAAACGTTCTTAAAAGTAAGTATGACCGTAAAGTTTCCGATGAAATGGCGAACGTTGTTAAAGACAGTGGCGAAGGACGGTGTTTTTTGTAGCTGGGTGATGCGATGGGAGCTGCAAAAAATGTTGTCCTGGAGCCACTGGCAAGCGCGTTGGGTGTGGCGGCTGTTTTACATAAATGATATTATAGCTTCATTGCAAAAACCAAAAAAACAATATAAAAGCTTTGTAATGAACTATAATACTCAATTATGTAACACAGCTTGGGGAAAAAAATTACTGGCGCAAGTTGCGAAGCGTACGTGTTTTTTCTAAAAACTGTGCCAGTAATTTTTTTTGGAGCGTTGGCAAAGGAGTGGCAACTGAAATGTAAAACGTCCTTTTGACCACCGAACGAAAAAAGATATTCTCGTTATTGGAAATGAAATTAGCGAAATGAAGCAAACAAAGATGTGAGTATAGGAATACTTGGACTAAACGAGGATTTTGTGCAGCTGAATGAGATAATGATTAGATAATTCCTCTTACTTGTAAATGATATTTTAAGGATGAAGTTCTTTCGTAATCATCATCAAAAGGTATTTTATTTTCTTGTTCTTCCGGAGATAGTGTATTGTATTTATTCAATTTTTCGTAATAATGCTTTTCAAGTAGTTCTTGCAAATCGATACAGTTTCTTAATATATCTATTTTGAAGTAAACAGTATGGTCTTTATGTAAAACACAATTACCTGTTTGTAAACTTTCCTCAGACACAATATTGCCATATAATAATATCAATTCGTTATATAAATGTTCATACTTTACTAACCATTTTAATAAATCTATTTCCCTATCAAGATTAATAGATTTAAATTCATCAATTGCTATTTTAGCTTCATTTTCAATTATTAAGAATTTATAAATTTCATTGATATGATAATAAAGCCAATAAAACGAATAATGATATTTGTAATAATTATTTATCCAATTCATAGAATTGTATAATTCTTCATAGCTTTTAATCCAAGTAATTATTTCATCTTTTGAAATTTCACAGTTATTGAGTTGCTTTATTTCATTCAGAGCAGTGATTGATTTATTTTTTAAATAGTTATAAGAAGATGAAGGTTTAAAATTTACTTTTTCATCATTATAAACCGTAATATCAAGTTTTTTTTTATTTTCATTGATAACATTCTCATTAGTGCAAAAATCAGAACACGTGTATATGTCTTTTACAGAACCATCCTCGTTTTCTTCTATAATAAAATTGCTATATCGACCTGATTTATTTCCAACAAAGGCAATCCCTTTTTTATTTTTATTGATACATTTATCGGAATTACATTTACCCTCATAAGGAATAAGTTTATTGTCTTCCTTTTGGAAATCCTTGAAAACTTCTTTCAGTTTTTGAAGAAAAATTGTTTTGATAGTATCTTGATAACTGACATTGTCTTCTAAAATTAATTCAAGTGTTTTACTATCCATTTCTGAAATAGCATTAATAAGACTTGATGTGCCCCTTTTTACAATGGTAACATCTCCTAATTGTGCAAGTTGCTTTATTAATTTTAGTTGTTCTGGTGTCATTTTTAAATTAGGGTTTAAAATAATGAAATTCCTCGCTGATATTCTGGTCTTAGTCCTTCGGTAGTATATTTTTTTAATTCGTATTCTAAATGCTCCTGCATAAAATCTTCCCCAAATTCCTCATATACTTTAAAAAATTTCATAGCTATTGTGTTCAAATTATT
>NCET01000427.1 GCA_002280815.1 Flavobacteriales bacterium 32-34-25
ATGTCCGTTCCATAAATACAAGGAATTCATACGGTTTTCAACCATCATATCCAGGTATTTAGTCCAAAGTGCTTTGTCATAAAACCACGGAAAAGATTCCGGAGTATACGGATATTCATAAACACCGCGACCTTCAAGATAAGTGGTTTTTTGCATCCCGATACAAGTGCCTCTCAACACCATCTCCGGACTGTCATTTTCATTAATTTCAGCTGGGAGTTTTCCGCTTTCCTTAATTTTATCAGCTATTTCTAAAGCACCATACAAAGCGCCCGAAGCATCAAAACCTTCGACAAAAATAATATCTTTTTGAGTACTGATCTGGAAACCTTCTTTCTTGGTTAATTGACTATCATCAATGTTCGCTTTTTTCGAATTTTGCTTCCAAAAATCGCTTCCTTTTTCACCAATTACGATAACTCTGTTTTTAGAATTTTTAGGTACTTTTTCCGAAAAAGTAACTGCAAACCCTTTTTGAGTGGCAATTTCAGCAATTTTTTCGGCTCCAAAATTAGCACGGACTGCATTAGCATCCCGAACGATGGTAATATTCTGGGCTGAGGCAAAAGCCACCCATAATCCTAAAAAAAGTAAACTTAAATATTTCATTTCTAATGTTTTTTGTTTTGCCACAAAGACACTAAGGCAAAGTTTTGACTAATCGTTTCTTGGTAACTTGTTGTCTTAGTGGTATTTATTTTTAATTCTGGAAAATACGTTTCAGGTAAGCAACATTTGCTCCGTAATTGGCTTTCACATTGTGTACATCCGTCGTATCGCGAGAACGTTCTACGATTAGCCAGCCTTTCCAGTTCATTTTATCTAAAGTAGATTTGATTTTAGGCATATCAATGGCTTTGTCATTTTCTAACCAAAAACCATCGGTATTGGAAGCGTGAATTTGAGCCAAATGTTTTTTACCTAAAATTTGTAACTCTTCAGAAATGTCTTTACCGTTTTCAATAGCATTCGAAAAATTAAAGGAACTCTTAATGCGTTTACAACCTATTTCCTTTAAAAATTCTTTTTCGGCAGCAGCGTCTAATGTGGTTTCTACCGCAATAACTCCGCCTACTTTAGCCACTCTTTTTGCTGCCCATTGCAAACGCTCTATGATTACCGGACGCAATTCAGGAAACTTTTTCAAATCACATTGATTTCCTAATGGCAAATAAGCCACTTTTACATTCATGGTTTCCATGGCATCAATACAATCCTGAACCATTCTTTTTACGGTCTCGCGCTTTGCAAAGGATTGTCCATAAAAACCAGACATTGCAATCGAAGAAATTCCAACATTGAATTCTTCCGACTTATCCTTAAATTTTTTCACCTCAACAGGATCCGCAAGTTTACTGTCAAAAGTCTCACGATTTCCAAGTCCGCCCATGTCTAGTTCGATTCCATCTGCTTTTAATTGGCTTGCTAGTTCAAACGATCCTAACTTTTGTCTTTTTAAAATCATCCAATCGCAAACTGCTACTTTATAACGTTGCTCTTTTGATGATTGAGCAGAAACGCTGCTATTGATTGCTCCCGAAAAAACAAAAAATATCGCAATGATTAAGCTCCTTTTAAAATTAATTACTTTCATAATGTATTTTTCACCATTAAAATATTAAGAGAGTTAAGTGTTTTTGCCTTAATAAACTTAAATATCTTAATGGTTAATTTTTTTTAATTATTCTTCTTCAGCCTTAACAGCAGTTACTACTTTTCCTTCTTCACCAGGCCAAACTCCGTTTTTAATAGGAAGCACTTTTAATTTTGATGGATCAATTTTTACATATTTCAGTTTTTCTCTTCTCCAGGTATAAACAATATGCACCATTCCGTCTGAACTCTGAATCATCGATGGATACGAATACTGACTGATTTTTGAATCTTCTAATACCAAAGCAGCATTCCAGTGAATTCCATCATCAGAAATAGAAACATTCAATGGTGTTCTTGGTCCTTTGGCTAAATCTCCAGGAGGCAAAACGTGGTTATAAACCAATAAATGTTTCCCGTTTTTCAAAGTCACCGCATCAGTTCCTGAATTATTATTTGGCATATCTAATAATTCAACATCCGACCATGTTTTTCCATTGTCTTTTGAAAAAGTACTGAATAATGCTCTGTTTCTTGTTCTTCCAATAGCCTGAATACTTCCATCTTTATGAAACAAAATACTTGGCTGAATGGCATTAACTTTTTGCTTTCCTCTGGAAATAGTATCTCCCATTACCCATGTTTTTCCAAAATCAGGAGTTGATTCCATACGCAAATGCCAGCCATTTCCTTCGGTGCTTGAAGGCAATAATAATGTTCCG
>NCET01000428.1 GCA_002280815.1 Flavobacteriales bacterium 32-34-25
ATAAAATTATTTGTGAGTTTACATCGTTTTCGTTGCATAAAATTGATTTTTTTGGAATTTTGAAATTTATTAGTACTAGAAAATTTCTATATTTGTTTCACTTTCAAAAAAATAAACTAAAATTATACTAATGAAGACTTTAAACGATTTTAACTTTGCAAATAAAAAAGCAATTATACGCGTTGATTTTAACGTGCCATTGGACGAAAATTTTAATGTTACAGATACTACACGTATCGAAGCAGCAAAACCGACTATTGACAAAATTCTTGCCGATGGCGGAAGTGTAATCTTAATGTCGCATTTAGGTCGTCCTAAAGGTGCTGAAGAAAAATATTCATTACAACATATCTTAAAAACAGCAACTGACATTCTTGGAGTTCCTGTAAAATTTGCTTCAAACTGTGTAGGTGAAGTGGCAAAACAAGCTTCAAATGATTTAAAAGCTGGCGAAGTTTTATTATTAGAAAATTTACGTTTTCACGCTGAAGAAGAAGCTGGAGATGTTGCTTTTGCAAAAGAATTGGCTTCATTAGGAGACATTTATGTAAACGACGCTTTTGGAACTGCTCACAGAGCACACGCTTCTACTACAATTATTGCTCAATTTTTCCCAGAAGCTAAATGTTTCGGAGCTTTATTAGCTAAAGAAATTGAAAGCATCAACAAAGTATTAAAAGACAGCGAAAAACCAGTTCAAAAATTACAGTTATCGAAAACATTCTTGACAAAGTAGACCACATGATTATTGGTGGTGGAATGACTTTTACTTTTGTAAAAGCATTGGGAGGGAAAATTGGAAATTCTATTTGCGAAGACGACAAACAAGAATTAGCTCTTGAAATTTTAAGATTAGCTAAAGAAAAAGGAGTTCAAATTCATATTCCTGTAGATGTTTTAGCAGGAGATGATTTCTCTAACAATGCTAACACTCAAGTGGTTGATGTAACAAATATTCCTGATGGTTGGGAAGGAATGGATGCTGGTCCAAAATCATTAGAAGCTTTCGAAAAAGTAATTATGGCTTCAAAAACAATTCTTTGGAATGGTCCATTAGGAGTTTTCGAAATGGAAACTTTTGCTAAAGGAACAATTGCTTTAGGAAACTACATTTCGGCAGCTACAGCTAACGGAACTTTCTCACTTGTAGGTGGTGGAGATTCACGGTAAAACAATTTGGTTTTGAAGACAAGATGAGCTACGTTTCTACAGGTGGAGGTGCCATGTTAGAAATGCTTGAAGGTAGAACTTTACCTGGAATTGCTGCAATTCTAGAATAAATATAACAATTTTAACAATATTTATTGATTTTTTTAGTTGTAACCTATTAAGTTTGCATAACGATTTTCGTAATCGTTTAAAATTAAGCACGTTGACAATAAAAAATATGGATATAAAAAAAATCACCTTATCATTTTTTCTACTACTAACAGTTCCCCTGTTTTCGCAAGAAATTGCTGAAAGCAAGGGAATTGCTGTTTTAGAAACTAAGCTTTCTTATTTAGATTCTGTAAAACACAGTTTTATTCATGACGATATTGCTAGTTGTGTAGATAGTTTATGGACAAAAGAATTAACTGACCTCGATTTATACAATGACATCACAAAGGATATTCAAAATATCAATACCGATGAAAAAGTAGATTATGAACTACCTACGGAACTATTAAAATCCAGATTAGAAGCCATGAATGCTAAATCTCCATTTAACATTCAATACAATCAAGGCTTGGAAAATATCATAAAATCTTTTCTAAAAAACAGGAAAAAATCTTTTGAGCGCATTATGGCGATTTCAGAATATTATTTCCCAATGTTTGAAGAGACTTTTGCCAAACAAAATGTGCCTTTAGAAATAAAATATTTAGCCATTGTGGAATCGGCATTGAACCCGAAAGCAGTTTCTAAAATGGGTGCTACTGGACTTTGGCAGTTTATGTATTATACAGGAAAACAATACAATTTAAAAATCGATTCTTATATTGACGAACGTAGTGATCCATTAAAGGCTACTGAGGCTGCGGCGCAATACATGTCGAATATGTTTAACATCTTTGGCGACTGGGAACTGGTTTTAGCATCCTATAATTCAGGACCAGGAAATGTTTCAAAAGCCATCAGAAGATCTGGTGGACAACAAAATTTTTGGAGCATTAAAAATCATCTTCCAAAAGAAACTCAAGGTTATGTTCCCGCTTTCTTAGCCACCATGTATTTGTATGAATACCACAAGGAACACGGAATTAAACCTAACAGAGCCATCGTGCAACACTTTGCTACTGATACGGTAATGATTAAAAAACAAATGTCGTTCAAACAAATAGCTGATTTACTGGACGTTCCTGTATCGCAATTGCAATTACTGAATCCGTCGTATAAACTCAATGTAATTCCGCATTACAATGACGAAAATCATTATTTGCGATTACCAAAAGGCAAGATGGGCGTATTTGTTTCTAATGAAGAGAAGATTTATGCTTACATTCAGCATGAATCAGAAGTTAAAAACACTAGTCCGTTTAAAAACACTACTGCCGTAGCTGTTGTCGAAAAACCTTCTTACCCAGTTGGAAGCACAACACAGTATTACAAAGTAAAACAAGGCGATAATTTAAGTAGCATTGCAAATCAATATAATGTTGACATTAACGACCTGAAAAAATGGAATAAGCTAAGCAACAATTCTATTTCTTACGGAAAGATTCTAACTATTATTGCTCCTGAAAAAAATACTGGAGTTGCTTCGGTTGAAACCAAAACTATAAAAGCCGAAAAAATTAAAAAGGAAGCTAAAGCAGATACTTTAATTTCTAATAGAAAAACAAATTACATAGTTCAAAAAGGGGACAATCTAAACACTATAGCCGAAGAAAACGATGTAACTGTTGCGCAAATTAAAGAATGGAATAAACTTACTGGAAACACAATCCAAGCTGGAACCACACTACAAATTGCTGACAAAGAAATTGAAGCTAAAGAAACTCTTGCAGTGGCTCCAATTGAACTAAAAAACATTGAATACACGGTTCAAAAAGGAGACAATCTAGGTACTATTTCTAAAAAATTCGGTACTGCTATTACTGATTTGAAAGAATGGAATCACTTATCAGATAACAATATTGCTTTTGGAAAAAAACTAATTGTTGCTAAAAATGAAGTGGCTATCAATACATCTAAAACTTCAGTGGCTTCTTTCAAGAAAAACAACAATACTTCTTTACAACAAGATTATCTTGTGAAAAAAGGAGATTCTTTATTTAGTATTGCAAAAAAATCTGGAGTAACTGTTTCAGATATTAAAAAATGGAATGACATCAACAATGAAGATATCAAACCAGGAATGAAATTAAAAATAGGAGGT
>NCET01000429.1 GCA_002280815.1 Flavobacteriales bacterium 32-34-25
ATATAGTTTGTAAAAACGGTCTATGATAGCTTCGTCCATTTTTTCATTCGCTTGGTGAATCAGGATTTTTTTAACATCCTCTATTGCAATTCCGCTTTTATCTAAACAGTTTTTCATGGCAGTTGGAACATTGCTCAACGCAAATTCGTAAATTTTTCTACCATACATTTTGATGTATTTGGTATCGCTGTCCTGACCTGGATGATACGATTTTCCATAATATAAAAATCCAGCTTCTTCTTCAGTATAGGAAGCCGTTTCATAAGAAAGCATTCCAGTTTCGTTATCCGAAGCTTCTACAATAGTTGCACCAGCACCATCCGAATAAATCATCGAATCACGGTCATGATCGTCCACAACTCTTGAAAGTGTTTCAGCACCAATAACCAGACAACGTTTTGCCATTCCGGATTTTATAAAAGCATTGGCTTGCAAAACTCCTTCAACCCAACCTGGACAACCAAAAATAAGGTCGTAAGCCACACATTTAGGGTTTTTAATGCCTAATTTGTGTTTTACACGACTGGCTAAACTCGGGATCATATCCGATTGTATGGTTCCGAATTTTACGTCTCCAAAATTGTGTGCGAAAATGATATTCTATTGCTTTTTGAGAAGCTAGAAAAGCCAAGTCTGAAGTGTTGTAATGACTCTCAGAATAACGCCTTTCTTCGATTCCAGTTATTGCTTTAAATTTTTTAATAATAACTTCATTCGATTGCTTGATGGGAGTTCCGTCTTCGTTTAAAAATTGATGAAGTTCAAAGTATTTATCAGAAATCACTCTTTCGGGAATGTAACTTCCTGTTCCAGTTATTTTTATTTTCATTTGGTTTTTTCCATTAAAAAAAATAGCGATAATTTAATATTTTCAAAACAACAAGGAAATAATAATTGCTATACAATTGGCAAAAATACTGATATTTTTTAAAGAATTTTCAAAATCAACTGCTTTTAATTTTTGATTTCCGAATGTTGTTTGAATAAAAAATATTTAGTACCGTAATTTTCTGTTAGTTAAAAAAAATGCCCCGAGAAACAAACGAGGCATTTTGAATTATAATTTACTGTATTAACTTTCCATATATGCCTCAATAGGAGCACAACTACATACTAAATTTCTGTCACCAAAAGCATCATCAGCTCTACGAACTGAAGGCCAGAATTTGTTTTCAGAAATGTATTCTAATGGGAAAGCAGCTTGTTCTCTAGAGTATGGAAAATTCCAGTTTTCAGTAGTTAACATCGCTAAAGTATGTGGAGAATTCTTCAATACATTATTTTTATCTTCGATAGAAGCCGCTTCAATTTCTTTACGAATCGAAATCATCGCATCACAAAAACGATCTAATTCTTCTAAGTTTTCACTCTCAGTTGGTTCGATCATTAATGTTCCAGCAACAGGGAAAGATACCGTTGGAGCATGGAAACCATAATCCATCAAACGTTTTGCAATATCCGTTACTTCAATTCCTTTTTGTTTAAAAGGACGGCATTCTAAAATCATTTCGTGAGCCGCGCGACCCATTTCTCCAGAATATAAAGTGTCGTAATGACCGCTTAATTTTTCTTTGATATAATTGGCATTCAAAATAGCGTGTTCTGTAGAAGATCTTAATCCTTCAGCTCCAAGCATTTTGATGTATCCGTAAGAAATCAAACAAACTAATGCTGAACCCCAAGGTGCAGCAGAAATTGCCGTAATCGCATTTTCTCCACCTGTAGGAACTACTGGGTTTGTTGGTAAAAATGGAGCTAATTGTGGTGCTACACAAATTGGTCCTACACCAGGTCCACCACCACCGTGAGGAATAGCGAAGGTTTTGTGTAAGTTCAGGTGACAAACGTCAGCACCAATAGTTGCTGGATTTGTTAATCCTACTTGAGCATTCATATTAGCACCATCCATATAAACCTGACCGCCATTATCGTGAACGATTTTAGTGATTTCTTTGATGGCACTTTCGTAAACACCGTGAGTTGATGGGTACGTAATCATTACACAAGATAAATTGGCTGCGTGTAAAATGGCTTTTTCACGTAAATCTTCTACGTCAATGTTTCCATTTTCTAAGGTTTTAGTAACCACAACTTTCATTCCTGCCATAGCAGCCGAAGCTGGGTTAGTTCCGTGTGCCGAAGCCGGAATCAAAGCAATATCTCTGTGGTGATCACCTCTTGATTGGTGGTACGCCTGAATCACCATTAATCCTGCGTATTCTCCTTGCGCACCAGAATTAGGTTGCAAAGTAGTTGCCGCAAAACCAGTAATTTCATTTAAGTATTCTTCCAGTTTAGAAAGCATTTCCTGGTATCCTTGCGCTTGATTTAAAGGTGCAAATGGGTGAATACTGTTCCAGCTTGGAGCACTTAATGGTAACATTTCGGCAGCAGCGTTCAGTTTCATGGTACAAGAACCCAAAGAAATCATCGAATGATTTAAAGCCAAATCTTTACGCTCTAACATTTTGATGTAACGCATCAAAGCAGTTTCCGAATGGTATTTGTTGAAAACTTCGTGTTGTAAAAACGTTGAAGTGCGAACTAAACTTTCTGGGAAATGATTTGTTTCTGATAAAGTATCAATTGTGATTGTTGCTAATTCTTTTGCAGCAGCAAAAATAGAAACTACCTTATTTAAGTCGGCAAAACCGATAGTTTCGTTCAATGAAATAGAAACCGAATTTTCGTTTGGATAAAAGAAATTTACCTCGTTAGCCTCGGCAATTTCTCTTATTTTCTTAGCATCTGCTTTTATAACAATAGTG
>NCET01000430.1 GCA_002280815.1 Flavobacteriales bacterium 32-34-25
TTCTTCAGCTGATTTATGAAAAGGAGGATTACAAATCGTGAAAGCAAATTTATCTTCGGGTGTGATGATGTTTTTAAAAACAAATCGAGGTTCTAATTGTTGTTGCAAACTAATGGCTTCAATCAATTTTGGATTGGCTTCGATTATTTCGCTGCAATTGTTTAGGGCTTTTTCGTCAATGTCAGTGCCTACAAAGCTCCAGTTGTAAACTACATTTCCAATGATAGGATAGATACAATTGGCACCAACACCAATGTCAAGTCCTTCTACTTCAGCTCCTGTTGGAATAATTCCGTTGTTGCTTTCAGCCAATAAATCAGCGATGTAGTGAATATAATCTGCTCTGCCTGGAATAGGCGGGCAAAGGTAATCTTGAGGGATATCCCAGTTTTGAATGTCGTAATAGCTAATTAATAATGCCTTGTTCAAGGTTTTTACCGCTTGAGGATTACTAAAATCGATACTTTGCTTCGCCTGTTCGCTATCGCTCGAGTCTATATGGTGTTCGTTAATGAAAACAAATGGTTTTAATTCAGGACAATTTTCGATTAGCAAATCAAAATCATAGCGTGATCGATGTAAGTTTCTGGAATGTAAAGTTGTTTTCTCCGTAATTGCTTTAGACATTTTATTTTTAATTTCGATGCAAAGGTACGGTTTTCAAATTTGTTTCTGGCTTATACTTAGTTATTTGGGCATTAATTTATTGTAGTTTTTTTACAATGCAGGTTTAAGAAATTGTAATGATTTTGTGAATTCATTTTTAGAATGAATTAGTTTTTAGAACACAGATTATAAAAATTGATAAAATTATTTTAATTTCTCTAATCAGCGTTCTTTTTTATCTTGTTGAATAAATTAATCCATGCATTCCATCAGCAATAAATCCCCTTCCTGATGTTCGATAATCACTAAGCCATCTTCAGCCACATGATTGCTGCTTCCGGTGCGGTAACCTATGGTAAGGCTGTCATTTTTTAATGGATAATATAGATTTTCTGAATGAATTCCGCTGACATGACCTATCGGAATTAAAGAAATAGGTGTATTTGCGGTGTACCATTTTTCGAATTTTCGAGGCAATAAAAAAACCTTTGAATGGTCGTCTAAAATGACAATTTTCAATTTATTGCGGTAACGAACAATATTGGTCAGATTGGTAATCGTATGGTCTGCTCTTCTTCCGGTTGCCCAAACCACATTTGCAGCAGGAATTTTTCTTTCGTACAAATAGTCAAAAGCCTTTTCTAAATCGGTTTTGTCCTGATCGGGTGTGTGTACAATTTCCAGCGGATATTGTTTTTCTTTGTAATAATCAGGATCGAAATCGCCGTCGAAATCGCCTAACAAAACATCTACTTTGATTCCTAATTCGATGACACGTTCGATAGCAGAATCCAGTACAATAACCAGCGGAGACCATTCGAGCAATTGTCCTAATAATTCAGAATTGCAGGAAGCGCCATTGGCAATGATTAAAGCCGGTTCTTGATCGTCTCGAACAATGTGATGTGATGACAAAGGAATGTAGATTTAGGTTTGTGAGTTAGCAAATATAGCTAATTTTTTCTGCCACGGATTACACAGATTAAAAGGATTAATCTGTGTAAATCTTTTTAATCTGTGGGAATAATTGATTGGATTCAATTGTTTTTAGCTTTAGTCAAATTTGTATAATTATTTTTGGCTAAAGCCAATTCAGTTGTAAATCTAAATTCCGTTGACTGAAGTCAACGGCAATTGAAGCAGTAATTTTCAATTAAAAACCATTATTGAATCACATAACGACGCATATCGGTTTCGCCCAAATAAAAATAGCCTAACGGATAATTTTGCGGATTGCTGATGTTTTTAATATTTCCTCTCACGGTTGCAGGCGGCGTTTGAAATGGTCCTCCAGAGCCACCAATAATTCCAATTAGAATATTCATGTAATTGTAATATTGTTTAGAAACCCCGAAATGTGTCAGCTCAATTACATCACCCGCTTTTAATTCGTCGTTTTGAGAGCGGCTGGAATTTTCGTTCCCTTGAAAAAATCGGTCGTCGTCAACATTGTAACCCACCGTTGCTTCGTTAGAATATTGATAACGGTATAAGTAATAATTGTCTGCGTTGGCAGGGTCATTAAAAAAAGCTTTGATTTCGATATCTTTTCCTGTAAAACCACCGTTATTGTTTTGCTCAATTCGGGTGATTGGAGCTAAGGATTGAAAGATTTCAGTACCAGTATAAGTTTCTCCATTATGAATAATGTTTAGTGTATAAGTTTCTCCAATTTCAGGTTCGAAATCAATA
>NCET01000055.1 GCA_002280815.1 Flavobacteriales bacterium 32-34-25
TGCCAGAGCAAAAGCTGCTGTAGCACATGCAAAATCGTATGTAGAAGACGTAGAGTTTTATGCTGAAGATGCAGGAAGAACTGATAATGCTTTCTTGGCACAAGTTTGCGAAGAAGTAATCAAATCGGGAGCTACAGTATTAAATATCCCTGATACAACAGGATATTGTTTGCCTGATGAATATGGTGCAAAAATTAAATATCTTAAGGAAAACGTAAAAGGTATTGAAAATGTAACTATCTCTTGTCACTGTCATAACGATTTAGGAATGGCAACTGCTAACTCTATTTCAGGAGCAATTAATGGTGCCAGACAAATCGAATGTACTATTAATGGTATTGGAGAAAGAGCTGGAAACACAGCACTTGAAGAAGTGGTAATGATTTTCAAGCAACATCCTGATTTGAATTTGTACACTGACATCAATACTAAACAATTGAACGAAATGAGTCGTTTGGTTTCTGAAAGTATGGGTATGATGGTGCAACCGAATAAAGCTATTGTAGGAGCTAATGCTTTTGCACATAGTTCAGGAATTCACCAAGATGGTGTAATTAAAAACAGAGCAACTTATGAAATTATTGATCCTTTAGATGTAGGTGTTAATGAATCATCAATTGTTCTTACGGCCAGAAGTGGTAGAGCAGCATTAGCTTACCGTGCTAAAAAAGTAGGTTACGAATTGACAAAAACACAATTAGACGTTGTTTATGTTGAGTTTTTGAAATTCGCAGACGTTAAAAAAGAAGTTTTAGATGACGATATTCATTTAATTATTGCAGCTTCAAAAATTGAAGGTGATTTAATTAAACGATAGTTAGGGTTTTAGCGTTTTTAAATGATTAAATTTGCAGCTTTTAATTAAAAAAACAATCGCATGGACTTAAAAATAGCTGTATTATCGGGAGACGGAATAGGTCCGGAGGTAATTTTGCAAGCCAAAAAAGCCTTGTATGCTGTAGGTGTGGTTTATGAGCATGATTTTATTTTTGAAGATGCACTTATTGGTGCCATTGCAATTGATAAAACAGGTTCTTCACTTCCTGAACAAACCTTAAATTTATGTCTGAATACCGATGCTGTTTTGTTAGGAGCTATTGGTGATCCAAAATATGGTGCTGATGCTGCCGAAAACGTTCGTCCAGAAGATGGTTTATTGAAATTAAGAAAAGAGTTAGGTCTTTTTACAAACATTCGACCAATTAAACCTTTCAAAGGTTTACTAGATGTTTCTCCTTTAAAAAGAGAAATTGTAGAGGGAGTAGATTTTGTGATTTATAGAGAACTAACAGCTGGAATTTATTTTGGAGAAAAAAAGCTGAACGAAGCTGAAACTATAGCTTCTGATTTATGCGAATATACAGAAGAAGAAATTAGCAGAATCACTCATTTAGCTTTTCAATCGGCTCAAAAAAGAAGAAAAAAATTGACATTAGTTGATATGGCTAATGTTCTTGAATCTTCTCGATTGTGGAGAAAAGTAGTGAAAAAGATTAGTGTAGAGTATCCTGAAGTGGCTTTGGATTTTTTGTTTGCCAATAACGCAGCAAAGCAGATTGTAAGGAATCCAAAACAATTTGATGTTGTATTGACAGGAAATTTATTTGGAGACATTTTATCTGACGAAGCAAGTGTTATTTCGGGTTCAATAGGAGTTTTAGCGTCGGTTTCAATAGGAGAAAAAAATGTTTTATTTGAGCCTGTTCACGGTTCTTATCCTCACGCAAAAGGAAGAAATATTGCAAATCCATTTGCTTCGATACTTTCGGCGGCTTTATTGTTAGAACATTTTGGTTTAACCGAAGAAGCTAAAAAAGTGTATGAAGGAGTAGAGAAGGCAATCGAATACAATGTGGTTACAATAGATTTAAATCCGGATTCAAAATTTGGAACCAATGAAGTAGGGGAATTTATTTCTAACTTCATTTTAAATAAAGATGATTTAATGTATTTTAATAACGATAATGTACATTTAGGTCAATCAACAATAGTATAATATAATGTTTTGATAGATAATTAAGTTTAATGATAAGAAATTCGTAAAATTTTATTTTTTATTTTTTTAAATATAAAGGTTTTTATACTTTTGTTGCATCAAAAAAAGAAAATGAAAAATTCAATTGTAATAGTTTCTGTCGTTAATGTCATTGTTGTATCAACAAGTGCATAAGGGAAGCTATTAATATAATTGAAAAATAATATTATATAACTCCCATAAATTGGGAGTTTTTTTTTGGAATTATATTTAGACAAAAAAATAAAAAAATAAGATGGAATTAAATAAATACAGCAAGACAATTACTCAGGACGAAACACAACCGGCTTCTCAAGCGATGTTTTACGGAATTGGATTGACAGAAGAGGATCTTAAAAAAGCACAGGTAGGAATTGTAAGTATGGGTTATGACGGAAATCCGTGTAACATGCACTTAAATGATTTGGCTAAAGATATTAAGACTGGTGTCTGGAAAGAAGATTTAGTAGGATTGATTTTTAATACTATTGGAGTTAGTGATGGTATTTCAAATGGGAATGATGGAATGCGTTTTTCTTTAGTTTCTCGCGATGTAATTGCCGATTCTATCGAAACTGTTATGGGAGCTCAATGGTACGATGGTATGATTGCTGTTCCAGGTTGTGATAAAAATATGCCAGGAGCCCTAATGGCTATGGGAAGAGTAAATCGCCCATCTATTATGGTTTATGGAGGATCGATTCATCCAGGAAAATGGAAAGGTCAGGATTTGAATATTGTTTCTGCTTTTGAAGCTTTAGGTAAAAAAATCAGCAACACCATTACGCCAGAAGATTTTAAAGGTGTAATTCAAAATGCTTGTCCAGGTGCAGGTGCTTGCGGTGGTATGTACACGGCTAACACTATGTCATCAGCAATTGAAGCATTAGGAATGAGTTTGCCTTACAGTTCTTCTAATCCTGCTTTGAGTCCAGAAAAAAAACAAGAATGTGTTGATGCTGGAAAAGCAATCAGAATATTATTGGAAAAAGATATTAAGCCTAGAGACATTATGACTCGTAAAGCTTTCGAAAATGCTATTACAATGGTAGCTGTTTTAGGAGGCTCTACCAATGCAGTAATGCACTTAATTGCAATGGCTCATTCTGTTGGTATCGAATTAACATTAAAAGATTTCCAAGATATCAGTGACAAAACACCATTATTAGCCGACTTGAAACCAAGTGGTAAATACTTAATGGAAGATTTACATAATGTAGGTGGTGTTCCTGCAGTAATGAAATATTTACTAAAAGAAGGTTTCTTACACGGAGATTGTTTAACTGTAACAGGAAAAACAATTGCCGAAAACTTAGCTTCAGTTCCAGATTTACATGATGGGCAAGAAGTAATTTTTGAAATCCAAAAAGCATTAAAAGCAACTGGAAATATTCAAATTTTATACGGAAATATTGCTTCAGAAGGTTGTGTAGCAAAAATTTCTGGAAAAGAAGGAGAATTTTTTGAAGGTACAGCTGTAGTTTTTGAAGGTGAAAAAGATGTAATCAGAGGAATCCAAGCTGGAGAAGTAAAATCAGGTAATGTCGTCATTATCCGCTATTGCGGCCCAAAAGGTGGTCCTGGAATGTCTGAAATGCTAAAACCAACATCTGCCATTATGGGAGCTGGTTTAGGAAGCAGTGTAGCTTTGATTACTGACGGACGTTTCTCTGGAGGTTCTCACGGTTTTGTAGTAGGACACGTTACTCCGGAAGCTTACGAAGGTGGAGGAATTGCTTTAATCGAAAATGGAGATGTTATTACAATTGACGCTGTGAAAAACACCATAGATATGAAAATCTCTGAAGAAGAATTTGCAAAACGTAAAGCCAATTGGAAACAACCAGAATCACCAATCAAACAAGGAGTTTTACTAAAGTATATGCGTTCAGTATCTAGTGCATCTGAAGGATGTGTTACTGACAAATAATCCCCAACCCTCCCCAAAGAGGAGGGAGAGGGAGTTGAGCAACAAATAACAAATAAATTCCCCTACGCCGGTTTCGGCTCCCCCTCTTTCGGAGGGGGCTGGGGGGAGGAAAAAAAGACAAACAATGAAAATATCAGGAGCAGAAGCAGTTATCAGATGCTTATTAGCCGAAGGAGTTGACTTAGTTTATGGATACCCAGGTGGTGCCATAATGCCGGTTTACGACGAATTATATAAATTTCAAGATCAATTGCACCACGTATTGGTGCGTCACGAACAAGGTGCAGCTCACGCTGCGCAAGGTTTTGCCAGAGCTACAGGAAAAGTTGGGGTTGCTATTGCAACTTCTGGTCCAGGAGCAACAAATCTGGTTACAGGTATTGCTGATGCTCAAATCGATTCTACTCCAATGGTATGTATCACTGGGCAGGTAGGGAAACATTTATTAGGTTCTGATGCTTTTCAGGAAACTGATATTATTGGAATTTCGACTCCGGTAACCAAATGGAATTACCAAATTACCGAAGCGGATGAAATTCCTGAGATTATGGCAAAAGCATTTTACATTGCCAAATCAGGACGTCCAGGACCGGTATTAGTTGATATTACTAAAAATGCACAGTTTGATACTTTAGATTTCAGTTATAAAAAATGTACTGATATTAGAAGTTACCATCCAAAACCAGTTTTAAAATTAAACAAGGTTGAGGCAGCGGCTGAAATTATCAATAAGGCTAAAAAACCGATGATTATTTTTGGTCAGGGAATCATTCTGAGTAAGGCCGAAGAAGAATTAAAAGCATTAATTGAAAAATCAGGAATTCCTGCAGCTTGGACTATTTTAGGACTTTCTGCTTTACCTACTGAACATGAATTAAATGTTGGAATGGTAGGAATGCACGGAAATTACGGACCAAATGTTTTAACTAACGAATGTGATGTTTTAATTGCATTAGGAATGCGTTTTGATGACCGTGTTACTGGAAATTTGGCAACTTATGCAAAACAAGCTAAGGTAGTTCATTTCGAAATTGACCCGGCTGAAATTGATAAAAACGTAAAAACAGAAGTAGCTGTATTAGCTGATTTAAAAGAAGCTTTAACTGCATTATTACCTCTTATCGAAAAGAATTCTCACGAAGAGTGGCATAACGAATTCAAAAAGAAATACGAAATTGAATTGGATGCAGTTATCAATGAAGAATTAGCTCCAACCAATGGAAAAGGAATTTCAATGGGTGAAACTATCGAAATGATTAACAAACACTCGAAAGGAGATGCAATAATGGTTTCTGATGTTGGTCAACACCAAATGTTTGCTTGTCGTTATGCTAAATTCAACCAAACTAAAAGTAATGTAACTTCTGGTGGTTTAGGAACTATGGGATTTGCTTTGCCAGCTGCCATTGGAGCTAAAATGGGAAGACCAGATCGCGAAGTAGTTGCCATTATTGGTGATGGTGGTTTCCAAATGAATATTCAGGAATTAGGAACAATTCATCAAACTAAGGTACCAGTTAAGATTGTGGTATTGAATAACGAATTTTTAGGAATGGTTCGTCAATGGCAAGAATTGTTTTTTGATTATAGATATGCTTCTACAGTGATGACAAATCCTAACTTTTGTGCTATTGCAGAAGGGTATTATATCAAAGCTCGTAAAGTAACTAAAAGAGAAGAACTAGACGAAGCAATTGCTGAAATGATGGCTTCTAAAGACTCTTATTTCCTGGAAGTTATGGTGGAAAAAGAAAATAATGTATTCCCAATGATTCCAACAGGAGCTTCGGTTTCTGACATCCGATTAAGTTAATATTATGGAAGAAAATAAAACATTCACGATTTCTGTTTATTCAGAAAACAATGTAGGTTTACTAAACAGAATATCTGGGATATTCTTAAAGCGCCACATTAATATATTGAGTTTAAATGTATCCGAATCGGAAATTGAAAACGTTTCTAGATTTGTAATTGTAGTAGATACTACTGAGAAATGGGTACAGAATATTGTAGGTCAAATCGAAAAACAAATTGAGGTAATTAAAGCGTTTTATCACGTAGATGAAGAAACTATCTTCCTGGAAAGTGCTTTATTCAAAATCAATTCGAGTTTATTATTTGACGAAAGACAAATTCAAAACATCATCAAAGAAAGTCATTCGGAAATTGTAACGGTATCCAGAGACTTTTTTGTAATCTCAAAATCAGGAAGACGTTCTGAAATTGAAGAACTACATGCTAAATTAAAACCTTTTGGAATTATGCAGTTTGTACGTTCGGGAAGAATATCAGTTTCCAAAGAAAAAATGGAAGTGACAAGTTTATTATTAGAAGAATTAAAATCATAAATTAAATATTAGAAAATGGCAAATTATTTCAATTCATTACCACTTAGATTACAATTAGAACAATTAGGCGTTTGCGAATTCATGGATCAATCAGAATTTGCTAATGGAATCGAAGCTTTAAAAGGTAAAAAAGTAGTTATTGTTGGTTGTGGTGCTCAAGGTTTGAACCAAGGTTTGAACATGAGAGACTCAGGTTTAGATATTTCTTATGCATTACGTGCTGAAGCTATTGCTCAAAAAAGAGCTTCTTTCATGAATGCTGCTGATAATGGTTTCAAAGTGGGAACTTATGAAGAATTAATTCCAACGGCTGATTTAGTATGTAACCTTACACCAGATAAACAACATACTGCTGTAGTTACTGCAATTATGCCATTAATGAAACAAGGAGCTACTTTAGCTTACTCTCATGGTTTTAATATTGTTGAAGAAGGAATGCAAATTCGTAAAGACTTAACAGTTATTATGTGTGCTCCTAAATGTCCAGGTTCTGAAGTACGTGAAGAGTACAAAAGAGGATTTGGTGTACCAACACTTATCGCTGTTCACCCTGAAAATGATCCAAACGGTTTTGGTTTAGACCAAGCTAAAGCTTACGCAGTAGCAACTGGAGGAAATAGAGCAGGAGTATTGCGTTCTTCTTTCGTAGCTGAAGTAAAATCAGATTTAATGGGAGAGCAAACTATCCTTTGTGGATTGTTGCAAACTGGTTCTATCTTATGTTTTGACAAAATGGTAGCTGAAGGTGTTGATGCTGGATATGCTTCTAAATTAATCCAATACGGATGGGAAACTATCACTGAAGGATTGAAACATGGTGGTATTACAAACATGATGGATCGTTTGTCTAATCCTGCTAAAATTGCTGCTTTCAACGCTGCTGAAGAATTAAAAGACATTATGCGTCCGTTGTTCCAAAAACACATGGATGATATCATTTCTGGTCATTTTTCTAAAACAATGATGGAAGACTGGGCTAATGATGATAAAAACTTATTGTCTTGGAGAGCAGCTACAGGAGAAACTAATTTCGAAAAAACACCAGCTGGAGACGTTGAAATCTCTGAGCAAGAATACTACGATAACGGAGTATTAATGGTAGCTATGGTTAAAGCCGGAGTAGAATTAGCTTTTGAAGCTATGACTGATTCTGGAATTATCGAAGAGTCTGCTTACTACGAGTCATTACACGAAACTCCACTTATTGCTAACACCATTGCAAGAAAGAAATTGTTCGAAATGAACCGTGTAATCTCTGATACAGCGGAGTACGGATGTTATTTGTTTGACCACGCTTGTAAGCCATTAATCGCTGAGTACGTTAAAAATGCACCATCAAACTTAATTGGTCGTCCATTTAACAACGGAAACAACGGAGTAGACAACAAAGAATTAATTGAAGTAAATGATATCATCCGTAACCACCCAGTTGAAGAAGTAGGAGCTTGGTTAAGAGAGTCAATGACTGCAATGAAAAAAATCGTTTAATCACGAATTTTTAATAAAGCTAAAAAAGCGGAGTAATTATTTACTTCGCTTTTTTTTGTGCCTAATTTTCAGGAGCAGTACTTTTTCGTTATTCAATAACGAATGCTCCCACTTTCCGTTACAATCTTTTCTTTTTTAAGAAAAAAAGAAAAGGATTTCCACTGCAATCGGGGCTATATGAGATCTACTATTTTTCAGAATAATTTAACCCAATATAGTCATTGCGAGGAACGAAGCAATCTCATTAGCTACAAAATAATTACTTCTAAGATAAATTTTATTATTTAGTAACAACAAAAATATTTTCGCCAACATAAAAAAATGGATTTAAATACTTTTCAACAATAGGAAATTGTTTATATTTATTAGTTTAAAACTAAAAACGAGCATGAGTCCAAGTAATGAATTTGAAAATTTTGAAAAAATTCAAAAAAATTTTTTGAATGGTAAGATTTCTCAATTTATCGATGTATATATTAGACAAAATAAAGTTTGGTCGGCTGAGCAAATCCATTCAGAGTTTTTAGAAAAAATAAATTCTGAATTAAAAAATGGAGATCATTTAATTGACCCAAAATACGAACATCTTGTTTCAGAAGAAAACAAACAAGTAGTTGAAAAGAAAATACTTGCTTTGAATTGGTTAACAACTGAAAATGGAAAAATTTTAACTATAAATCTTTTTAATCGAAAAATACAAAATACTAAGGTTATTGCAGATAGAAAAAGTCCAATAGTTGACAGGATGAGCTTTGGTCTAAAATGGGATAAAAATTTGTTTTTTGAAATTAATTATGGAAGAAAAAGTAAATATAGTTATCTTGAATCAAAGGAACTTGAAAAGCTTAGCATTAACCCTTGGACAATCAAACATGTTAATTTAGAACTAGCTGAAAAGTACAATTGTAATATTTTAAATTGCCTTGAAAAACTTTCTACTAGCTATTTAGAAAACAAATTTGTTCAATATTGGAAACAAAATTATTATTTCGAAGATAAACCTGCAATTATTCCTGAAGTTTGTGGTTTGTCATCTAAATTTTATTACTTTACACATAAAGACAATATCTACTCACAAAAATCTGAAATTTTAGAAGAAATAACGGAACGAGTTTATATTGTAAATTTTAGATATGATTTTCTAATCGTAAACTTCAAAACACAGAAAATTGCGTTTATAGAGCTTGATGGTTTTGAAAATCATAAAAATAGAAAACATCAAACAATTGATAGTATAAAACGAAATAATGCTTCAAAAAATAAAATTGTGCTATTTACTTTTACTTCAAAACGTATTAATGAAGATATAAAATCTGTTTTCAACGAATTAGAAGCATTTCTTGAATAAAAGTGTCAGTAATAGCCCAACCCAACCAATCTGGTGCTCGTTTGCAACGAGTACCTACTTACTTTTGAAAACAAAATATAGCGTTTACAACGCGGTTAAGTAAAAGAGCTACTTGTGAAGATCCCAATCTGTTGCTCGTTTGCAACGAGAACCTACTTACTTTTGAAAAAAAATATAGCGTTTGCAACGCAGCTAATTTGAAAGAGCTACTTAACCAAAGAATCATACTCACTTTATGTGATATGTTTTTTTAAATAATAATTCGGAAATTATGAATATAAATGATTTATGCATTTCGTATTTAAATGCTTTAAATGAGGGAAATTTGGACAATGTATTAAAATTATTTACTGAGGATGCATTTGTTGTATCACCACTTTACGGAAAAATGCCTGTTGCAATTTTTTATAAAGAGCTTTTTAGTGATACTAATAATTCTTCAACTGAGTTGCTAAATATATTTTTATCAACCTCAGAGAATAAAACTGTTGCACTTCATTTTAACTATCAATGGAAAATGAAGAACGATTTTGTAGAATCATTTGAATGCGTAGATGTGTTTAATTTGAATGATACACAAGACAAATTTAATAAATTGACCATCATTTACGATACTCATAAGTTTAGAGACAACTTTAATCAAATACGGGAATAATCCCTTTCTGGTTCTCGTTTGCAACGAGAATCTGCTTACTTTTGAACTTTTGAAAATGCAACTAATTGAAATCTAATTGTTAAAGTAAATTTATATGGAAGCAAAATCGATTGATAAAAAGACTTTTCAATTAGTTGAAAATGAACAATTGTTAGGCTAATTGGTTTATGAAAATATATTTCTTTCAAAAGCTGAAATTAGATTTCCAAATTTAGAAATTTATCAAATCAAAGCCGTTGGTATTTTTAGAACTAATACTATCGTTACAAAAAACGGAATAGAGATAGCAAATCTAAAAATGAATTGGCGTGGACAAATTGTAATTGCTTTTCAAGACGGACAAGAATTTGTTCTAAAAGGAAAAGGGATGTTTTATAGCAAATACGTCATTGAAAATAAAGATCAGGAAAAGCTAATAGAATTTGATCCAAAATTCAATTGGAAAAAATTTCGTTATAATTACAGCATCACATTCGATAAAAAACCAGAAGATATTTTACTAATTTTACTCGGTGTTTATGCTTCAAACTATATTATTAACTCTTTGTCAGGGTCTATGTAGAAATAATACAAAAAAAGAATAATGCGAAAATTGATAATTTACATAGCAACGAGTTTAGATGGTTACATTGCAAAGCCAAATGACGACCTTAGTTTTTTAAAATTAGTAGAAAAAGAAGGCGAAGACTATGGTTACGCTGAATTTACGGCAACTATTGATACCATAATTCTAGGCAGAAAAACATACGATTGGGTACTTAGAGAGATCGGTTCTTCACATTATGACAATGGTGAGCGAGATGTCTACGTTATTACCAGAACAGAAAAACCAAGTGTTGGAAAAACAACATTCTACACAGGAGATTTAACCGATTTAGTTCAGCAATTAAAATCCCAAAACGGAAAAAATATTTATTGTGACGGTGGTGCCGAAATAATAAACGAACTTTTAAAAAAGGATTTGATTGACGAAATGATAATTTCTGTTATTCCTTATTCCTGTATTGCTTGGCAATGGAACAAGATTATTCAAAGACAACAGACCGGAGCAACAGTTGGAACTTCTAAGCACAAAAACATTTGAAACGGGACTGATTCAAATGCATTTCAAAAGAAAATAGTAAGCATTTATAAATTAAAAAAATGACACAGAAACTACCACTTCCACCGTTTAATTTGGAAACGGCAACTCAGAAAGTACAAATGGCAGAAGATGCCTGGAATACTAAAGACCCAGAAAAAGTTTCACTGGCTTACACCATTGATACCGAATGGAGAAACAGAGATCTTTTTATTAATGGGAGAGAGGAAGCAAAGCATTTTTTGACAGCCAAATGGGAAAAAGAATTGGATTATAAACTCAAAAAAGAACTTTGGGCCTTTACCGATAACAAAATTGCAGTTCGTTTTGAATATGAATGGCGTGACAATAACGGACAATGGTTTCGTTCTTATGGTAATGAAAACTGGGAGTTTGACGAAAACGGATTCATGAAAAAGCGTTATGCAAGTATTAACGACTTAGCGATAAACGAAGCAGAAAGAAGGTTGTAATTGAAATTAGACAACAATTAAAGTTAATTCAAAAAAGACGAAGTAATAATCTACTTCGTCTTTTCTGTTTTTGTAAATTTGGCGTTTTTAAACCGATTTTTCAATAATTTGCATTTTAGTTAAGATAGAATTTCATTATTTTAATTAAATTGCACTGATTAATGATTTATTTTGTTTTAAAAATAGAATCAGATTTAATACATTTATAAAAAATACAAACAGGGATGAGTTACTATAAAGTTGATAATTTAGAGCAATATTTTAAACATTACAATAAGTCAATTCGTGAACCAAGAAAATTTTGGGGAAAAATTGCCGAAGAAAATTTTACTTGGTACCAACCATGGGATAAAGTAGTAGAATTTGACATGGCAGAAGCTGATGTTCAATGGTTTGCTGGTGCTAAACTAAATGTTACCAAAAACTGTATTGACAGACACCTGAATAAAAGAGGGGAGAAGACTGCCATAATTTTTGAACCTAACAATCCAGACGAAGAAGCATTACACATTACTTATAATGAATTGCACCAAAGAGTGTGTAAAATGGCTAATGTGTTACGTGATCAAGGAGTTAAAAAAGGAGATCGTGTTTGTATCTACTTACCAATGATTCCGGAATTAGCCGTAGCAATTTTAGCTTGTGCCAGAATAGGAGCTATACATTCAGTAGTTTTTGCTGGTTTTTCATCCAAAGCTTTAGCAACCCGAATCGTTGATAGTGAAAGTAAAATGGTAATTACTTCTGACGGAGGTTTCCGCGGAAATAAAACCATCGAACTGAAAGAGATTGTTGACGAAGCTTTACAAAAATGTCCTTCTGTAAATACTGTTTTAGTAGTAAAAAGAACTAATACAGCAGTCACAATGAAAGAAGATAGAGATATTTGGTTACAACCTTTATTAGACGAAGCTTCAGATAATAGTGTTGCCGAAATAATGGATGCCGAAGATCCTTTGTTTATCCTTTATACTTCTGGTTCTACAGGAAATCCAAAAGGAATGGTGCATACTTCTGCAGGTTATATGGTTTTTACAGCCTATACTTTCAAAAATGTTTTTAGCTATGAAGAGAATGATGTACACTGGTGTACCGCCGATATTGGTTGGATAACTGGTCATTCTTATATTTTATACGGCCCATTATTAAATGGAGCTACCACTGTAATTTTTGAAGGAGTTCCATCTTACCCAGATCACAGTCGTTTTTGGGAAGTAATTGAAAAACATAAGGTTAGTCAGTTTTACACTGCTCCAACTGCTATTCGTGCATTGGCAAAAGAAAAATTAGAGTACGTTCAAAAATACCCTCTAAAAAGCTTAAAAGTTATTGGATCAGTAGGAGAGCCTATCAATGAAGAAGCTTGGCACTGGTTTAATGACCATGTAGGAGGTAAAAAATGTCCTGTTGTAGACACTTGGTGGCAAACTGAAACAGGAGGAATAATGATTTCGCCATTGGCATTCATTACACCTACAAAACCAACTTACGCTACTTTCCCGTTACCTGGAATCCAAGCCGTTTTAATGGACGACAAGAGAAACGAAATTGAAGGCAATCAAGTAGTGGGTAGTTTATGTATCAAGTTTCCTTGGCCGGGAATGGCAAGAACCATTTGGAACGATCACCAACGTTATAAAGACACTTACTTTTCTCAATATCCAGGTAAATATTTTACTGGTGACGGTGCGTTACGTGATGAAGTAGGTTATTACAGAATTACGGGGAGAGTAGATGATGTTATCATAGTTTCGGGACATAATTTAGGTACAGCTCCAATAGAAGATGCTATCAATGAACATCCTGCTGTTGCTGAAAGTGCTGTTGTAGGTTTTCCACATGATGTAAAAGGAAAAGCTCTATACGGATATGTTATTCTAAAAGAAACTGGTGAAATTAGAAATAAAGAAAATCTTTTTATCGAAATCAATCAGCATATTACAGATCACGTAGGTCCGATTGCTAAATTAGATAAAATTCAATTTGTTTCGGGATTACCAAAAACACGTTCTGGAAAGATTATGCGTAGAATCCTTAGAAAAATTGCCGAAGGTGATTTTACCGATTATGGAGATACCAGTACCTTATTGAATCCAGAAATTATTGAATTGATTCAAAGCGAAAAGAAATAAAATGTAAAAGCTGCTTCAAAAATTTGAAGCAGCTTTTTTTATTTTAATCCTAATTTGAATTTTAATTTCAAAAAGAGTAAAGCAATTGTGTATGCTTTTTCAGTTGTCGATTCGCCTTGTGTTTGCGGTATTTTGTAGTACTGAGATAATTCATCAAGCGAAAATTCTTTGTCTTCGGTAAGTTCGTGCAGTTTTCGATGCATGATATCAATATCTAAAGCTTCGTTGCGCAATTTTCCACAATCCATTCGTTCCAAAGTAGCGTTTATCATAGCCACATCGGAGGCAATTTCGTGACCTACTAAAATTCCGTTTCCTAAATATTCCACAAACGATTTTAAAGCTTCGGGTTCTGATAATTTAAGCAATTTACTTTCAATGATGTATTCATTAGACAAATGATTGTCGTGCATAAAACGATATTGCAGTAATATAGTTTCAAAACTATCTTTAATCAAAACAGTATCATTTTCAACGGCAAAAGCGCTGATAAAAGTAATAACGTCTTTTTCTGTTGAATCTCCAGTTGCATCAGTCGATAAAATGACGTAGCGATGAGACTTTTTGGAAAATTTAGCCAAATATTCTTTCCAAAATTCCGGATGTTCTTTGTTTATATTTTTTAACCAGTCTAACATAAATCTATGAGAATTGAGTAAGTTGGAACTTATCTTTAATTAATTCTTCCAATTCTTTCATTGGAATTAACGCATTTTTCAATTTTTCTCTATCAATTTTTGATAGTTCCTCTAAGTTAATATATTGTCCTGAATTTTCGTTTTTTAAACCTTCTAAAGTTCTAATTCTAGTTAAAAATAAATAGGCTTCAGCACAATTTAAGTAAATTTCGGAATGTTTTGGATCGGCAATAGCCAATTGTTTGAATCGGGTATAGGTATTATTAATTCCTTTGATATCATTGCTCAAAGTAAAAAGTCGAGCACTATCAATCAGCGGCATTAATGCTCGGGTTTTAATATCAAATTTGTCTTTATGAATTCCTTCTTCTTCAACAATGAATTTTTTGAAAAAACTCAATGGCGAATTTTTTCTCAACGCATCATTTCCTAGAAAATCAAAAAACAAAGTATTGTTACTAGCATTTTCATAAACGATATTATTGATAGCTGTTTCAATTTTTTGTTCTCCAATAACTAATTCATAATCAAAGAAAATACTACTCAAATTGTCGGTATTATCTCTTGTAGCATTCATCCAATTGTTGTACTGTTTAATCCAGTCAGTCAATGACTTACACCACATCATATTGCTTCCCATGTGACCATGAGGACATAGTTCGTAACCTATTTTTTCAAGGGTAGTAGTAGTCTTTTTTCCAAGCTTTAAAAAATAGTCTTTTACTTCAATATATTTGTCCTGAGCTACATCTTCAAAAACTAAAATACTGTCTTGATCAGTTAACAAAAGTTGTTCTTTTCGCCCTTGACTACCAATGCTTAACCAAGCAAATCGTGCAGGAGGGGAGCCTAAATCTAAAATAGACAATTCGACAGCACGTTTTAAAATAGCATAGTTAATTTCGCTAGCAATATTAGTAATATGTGTTAATGGAATATTTTTCTGAATCGAAGACTGAATCAAATTCGTCAATCGAGTTCTAATTTCTTTAAGTTCATTAGAAGACAAAGAACGTTTGATTTCTTTGATCAAAACACCAGGATTACTGGCTTGAGCTGCAATTAAATCATGTTCAGAAATCACACCTTTTATCGTTGATTTATCTGTTCCATCAACGGTTACACATAAATGAGTCACATTGTTTTTAAGCATCAACAATTGGGCTTCCGCCAAAGAAACATTTTCCAAAACGGTAACCACTGGCGAAGACATAATATTGCTAACCGGAATATTGATAGGATAGCGGCCTGTAGCAATTTTTGAAGCCAAATCAGCATGAGTTACAATTCCGATTGGGCCATTTTTTTCGAAAATGATTACATTATTCTTTAAAGATTCGGCCATCAATTGGGCTACTTCCTGAGCGGTATTGTCAGAAGTAGCTAAAAGTGGAGTTGTATTATACGCTAAGGTTTGAAAAAACTGAGCTTCCGATTGTTTTTCAGAATAAAACATCCCATCAGACACGATATTTCCCTGAGTCGAACGATCATCAGGCAAATTGCTGGCGAAATTTTCTAACAAAAAGTTTAAAACCTCTGAATTATTAGCCAATAAAGGTTTGAAAACAGCAATTGGAATAGCATAAACCAGACTTTCTTCTCTGGCTTTAGCCGTCATTTTATAATTGTTTTTTGCAAAAAACGGACGCAAACCAAAAATAGTTCCTTCATGACATTTATTAATAATACTTTCTTCGGCATCAGCAATTACTGATATGCTAATAACACCCGAAGCTACAACATAAAAACTGTCATGTAACTTATCATTAATTTTAAATAAAGTTTGTTTTTTTTCCAAACTTACAACACGAATATTACTAGCTACTTCAGCTAATTGATCTGATGTAAGCTGATTAAAAGGCGCATAATTTTTTAAAAAATCAGCAATTTGTTCTGCAATTATATTCATGGGATATCAATAAAATATACTACAAAACTACTAAATAAATGAGTTAAAATGAATTTCATTTCTATCTAAAA
>NCET01000431.1 GCA_002280815.1 Flavobacteriales bacterium 32-34-25
GGCTTTGAGCCGAGATAAGGAAGGAGTTTTAAAACTTTCACAGCAAGGTCAGATTATTGAGAAACCAAAAGATATAATTAAAGATCCTTATATTTTAGAATTTCTTGGACTTCCAGAATTGCATCAATATTCTGAAACAGAATTGGAAGCAGAAATTATCAGTAAGTTAGAGCATTTTCTTTTAGAATTAGGCCACGGGTTTACATTTGTTGCCCGCCAGGAAAGAATTACTTTTGATGATAAACATTTTAGAATTGATTTGGTTTTCTATAATCGAATTTTGAAATGTTTTGTTCTAATTGACTTGAAAATTGGTGAATTAAAACATCAGGATTTAGGACAAATGCAAATGTATGTCAATTATTATGATAGAGAAATGCGTTTGGAAGATGAAAATAAAACCATTGGAATTGTACTTTGTCAAAATAAAAGTGATTTAGTTGTAGAGTATACTTTACCAGAAAATAATGAGCAAATTTTTGCCAGCAAATACAAAACAGTTCTTCCTAGTAAGGAAGATTTGATAAAATTAATTTCGTAATTTGAATAAATGAAAGACGAAGAAGACGATAACATAATTCCGGATAACGAAGAAAATAATTCAGAAGAAAATTCTCTTGATGAAAATCAGGAAGGAGATGATGCTGATGAAGTTATTCCTGTAGTTGATGCCAAACATTTTGAAGGACAGCATTTTTACGAGAATACTGAAGAAGACAGTCATGATACCATTACCAAAGTTACGGGAATGTACAAAGACTGGTTCTTGGATTATGCTTCTTATGTTATTCTGGAGCGTGCAGTTCCCGCTATTGAGGACGGATTCAAACCGGTACAACGCCGAATTATGCACTCGCTTAAAGAGTTGGACGACGGGCGTTATAACAAGGTGGCGAATGTTGTTGGTCACACCATGCAGTATCATCCTCACGGTGATGCGAGTATTGGTGATGCTATGGTACAAATTGGTCAAAAAGATTTATTGATTGATTGCCAGGGAAACTGGGGGAATATTTTAACTGGCGATGGAGCGGCGGCTTCGCGTTATATTGAGGCACGTTTGTCAAAATTTGCTTTGGAGGTTTTGTATTCGCCAAAAATTACCGATTGGGGTGTTTCTTATGATGGTCGTCGTGCGGAACCTAATAATCTTCCGGTAAAATTCCCGTTGCTTTTGGCTCAGGGTGCCGAAGGAATTGCTGTTGGACTTTCGACAAAAGTTTTACCACATAATTTTAATGAGCTGATAGATGCGTCTATCAAAATTTTAAAAGGAAAATCGTTTACATTATATCCAGATTTTATGACACAAGGTATTGCCGATGTGTCTAATTATAACGATGGATTGCGTGGCGGACGTGTACGTGTACGTGCTAAAATTGCACAACTCGACAAAAATACTTTGGTGATTACCCAAATCCCGTTTTCGACAAATACTACAACTTTAATTGATAGTATTTTGAAAGCGAATGATAAAGGGAAAATCAAAATCAAGAAAATTGAAGACAATACAGCTGCTGAGGTTGAAATATTAATCCATCTTTACCCAGGAGTTTCTCCAGATAAAACCATTGATGCACTATTTGCGTTTACGGCTTGTGAAACCTCTGTAGCACCCTTAGGTTGTGTTATTGAAGATAATAAACCATTGTTTATTGGAGTTTCGGAAATGTTGAAGATTTCGACAGCAAGAACTCAAGATTTATTGCGTCAGGAATTAGAGATTCAATTAGATGAATTAAAAAATAAATGGCATTTTTCTACCTTAGAGAAAATCTTCATTCGTGAGGAAATGTATATTGATTTCAAATTATATTCTGACAGAGAATCTTTGTACAAATATATGTACGACCGATTTGAACCTTTCAGTAAATCATTTGTCAGAGCAATTAATGATGACGATTTACAGCGATTGACGCAAATTCCGATGATTCGTATTACTCGATTTGATTCGGATAAAGCCGATGATTTTATTTCGAAATTAGAAGACGAAATGAAAGAAGTAGAATTTCATTTAGCGAATTTGACTGATTTTGCCATTGCTTATTTTACCAAATTAAAAGAGAAATACGGAAAAGGACGTGAGCGCCAAACGGAATTACGAATTTTTGACGATATTGAAGCGACAAAAGTGGTATTGCGAAACACGAAACTGTACGTTAATAGAGCCGAAGGTTTTGTGGGAACGAGTTTGAAAAAAGACGAATATGTTGCCGATTGTTCGGATATTGACGATGTAATTGTTTTTCTGCGCGATGGAAATATGATGGTTACAAAAGTGGATGCGAAG
>NCET01000056.1 GCA_002280815.1 Flavobacteriales bacterium 32-34-25
CTAGCAAATTAGTAAA
Source organism: Flavobacteriales bacterium 32-34-25 (assembly GCA_002280815.1). GTDB lineage: Bacteria > Bacteroidota > Bacteroidia > Flavobacteriales > Flavobacteriaceae > Flavobacterium. Next base: position 17 of record NCET01000056.1, read on the forward strand.
TATCTTTGCAGCATTATGATTAATATTATTCTAATTTTTGTCTACTTGCTTATAGGTGTTGCACTGCAACGCATTAAATGGTTTCCTTCGGATAGTTATAAGCTGATAAATAAGTTTGTTGTTTACTTCTGTCTTCCAGTCTTAGCTTTATATTATATTCCAAAAGTTCGTTGGGATAATGAATTACTTTATCTAATTGGCGTTACCTGGATTGGATTTACCATAGCATTTTTCTTATTTCGTTTTTTAGGAAAAAAATACGGCTGGTCTAAAAAATTAGTAGGTTGTTTGGTTATAACTGCGGGACTGGGAAATACTTCGTTTTTAGGTTATCCTATCGTTAATGCGCTCTACGGTTCCGAAGGATTGAAAATGGCTATCTTGGTCGATCAACCGGGAACATTTGTGGTGCTTTCTACTATTGCGGTAGTTGTAGCAACATTGTATTCTAAAGAAGCAACCAGTGGTGCTAAAATTGCCCAAAAAGTCTTGTTGTTTCCTCCTTTTATTTGCTTTTTAGTGGCGTGTATGGCTAATATATTGGATTTCGATTTTCATGATTACTTGCAATTGGCTTTTCAAAAATTAGGTAGCTTGCTAACTCCATTAGCCATGATTTCTGTGGGCTTACAATTGCATTTTGATAGCCGAAGCCAGCACTGGAAATTCCTCTGGATTGGATTGGCATATAAATTAATCATTACTCCGGCAATTTTGTTTGTGTTGTATGTTGTTATCTTAAAGCAACACGGATTGATGATTCAAGTAGCTTTGATAGAAGCCGCCATGGCACCCATGATTATGGCGAGTATTTTAGCTTCTTCGCACGGTTTAAAACCCCGATTGAGTAGTATGATGATTGGTTTTGGGATTCCTATTTCTTTTGTTACTCTGGCTTTTTGGTATCTTGTTTTGCAATATATTTAAAGGAAGTATTTCTTTTTAGGAGCAGAACGATTCTTTTTCAAAACAACTTTTTCTCCTGCTGTTCATTACAATCTCCCGATGAAAAAATCGGGAGGATTTCCATTTCCATCAGGGCTATGGATCACGTTTTTGTTTTTAGAAGGACGTTTTAAAGAGAGGTGTTTTTCTAAAGATCAAATTTTGTTGAAAATGTGTTAATAATTAAAAACTATCAAATTACGAATTATTATTATAAAAATCTATCTTTGTATTGTGCTAATAACTAAAACCAACATGATGAAGAAAACAGAAGATTTGAACAAATTATTTTATGGGAATGACGCAGCTGAAAAAATTAATAAGCTGAAAGAAGGGTTAATTATTATTGAAAAAGAGAATTCAGAATATTTCGAAAATAGAGTTGCAAAAAATAAAGAAAAAGACCGATTACATAATCATTATTTGACTATTACAAATGCTCAAGGAATATCTTTTAATTTTATAGCTGAATCTGATTTAGACAATGACATACGAATTTCTTGTCATAAATTATTTAATGATATTTTTAATCCGATTTCTTAGAATTACGACTTATTGGGACAGATGTTTATCTGTTCCAATAAGTTATAAGTTGATTAATAGTTAGATTGAGTAAAATTAAGCTAACAATAAACTCTTTTCGAAGATTATTGTAAATTTGAAAAAAGATTGAAAAATGGACTTGCAAACTAGAAAAATAGTATTTGTTCAGGAATTTCTAAAATTAGAAAGTGAGAAAGCTATTTCTCATTTGGAAAAAAAATTAGAGAAAGAAATAAAAAAAGATTCTGTATTTTCTCCTATGAGTTTGCAGGAATATCAAAAAAGAATTGATCAATCCCTAGATGATTCTTTAAACGGTCGTTTGACCGAATCAAACCAATTACTTTCTGAAATAGAAAAATGGAGTTAACAAATTTTTATTCTTATTAAAAAACGCTTATTAGCTTTTTTTGACTAATTTTATAGGACTTATATAAAACAGATAAAAATGGCAACAATACGTTTCTACACAAGGTACAGTACAATTTCACGAATGGTTAGGCGATTCATGGGGTGTTTTATTTTCGCATCCATCTGATTTTACTCCAGTTTGTACAACAGAATTAGGGACTGTTGCTAATTATTTTCCTGAATTCCAAAAAAGAAACACTAAGGTTATTGCATTAAGTGTTGACGGATTAGAATCGCACAACAACTGGATTAAAGACATCGAAGAAACTCAAAATGTAACTTTACAATACCCAATTATTGCTGACGAGAACAAAGAAATCGCTAATTTGTATGATATGATTCATCCTAATGCGAATGATACTTTTACAGTTCGTTCCGTATTTATTATTGGAGCAGATAAAAAAGTAAAATTAATTTTGACTTATCCTGCTTCGACAGGGAGAAATTTTGATGAATTGTTACGTGTAATTGATAGTTTGCAATTAACGGCTAATTATAGTGTGGCTACACCAGCCAACTGGAAAGACGGTCAGGATGTGGTTATTTCACCATCAATAAAAGACGAAGATATTCCAGCGAAATTCCCAAAAGGATTCAATCGTATTAAATATTATTTGAGAATGACTCCTCAGCCGAATAAGTAATTTAGTAGGTTTTGGATACAAAAAAAAGTACAATGATTTTCTTATTGTACTTTTTTGTTTTAAGGATGATGTTAGTCGTAATGGTGTCGGCATTTTACAATTTGTATTTCATCTTCCAAATACCTGTAGATTAATCGATGTTCATCATCAATTCGACGTGACCAAAAACCGGCATATTTATGTTTTAGAGGTTCGGGTTTTCCGATGCCTTCAAATGGGGTGCGAGCTATATCTTTGAGTAAATCATTGATTTTCTTTACTTTTTTCTTATCGATTTTTTGCCAATACAAATAATCTTCCCAAGATTCATCTACGAAGACATATTTCATCTTATTCTTCGATTAAATCTTTAGAAAATGATTGATTGTTTTTCAATTTTTCGATAGCGGTATCAAGACGTTTTTCATTCAATCGAGATGACAATTCGTAATTTGTTGCCATCAGCGAATTGTACTCTTCAAGCGATATCACTACAATACCTGAATCTTTTCCTCGGTTAATAATTAGAGTTTCAAAATTCTTTGCTACTGCATCAAAATAAGATTTAATATCTTTTCTGAAATCGGAAATATTTGTAACTACCATAATCTGTATTTGTTTAAGTACAAATATATGTACAATATTTAATATTTTCTATAAGATGGTGTTAAATTACATCAGCCCATTTATCTTAGCATACTGCAACAACATAATGGTTTTTGCGTCTTTTAGTTCTCCTGTTTCAATCATAGCATACGCTTGGTCGAATGACATTTCTAAGACTTCGATGTTTTCCTGTTCATGATCCAGTCCACCGCCTTCACTAACTTTCATAGAAGCGTCGTATTCGCCAATAAATAAATGTAGAATTTCAGTTATGGCTCCTGGTGACATATAGGTCTCCATGATTTTTTTAACCTTAGAAATACGATAACCTGTTTCTTCTTCGGTTTCTCTGATGATACATTGTTCAGGTTCGTCCTGATCTAATAATCCGGCACAAACTTCAACCATCATTCCGCTTTTATTTCCGTTTAAATAAGTAGGTAAACGAAACTGACGGGTTAAAATAATGGTTTTAGCTGTTTTGTTGTAAAGTAAAATAGCGGCTCCATTTCCACGGTCGTAAACTTCTCTTTGTTGTGTAATTACACTATTATCAGGTTTTTGATAATCAAAAGTTACTTTGTTCAGGATGTACCAGTTGTCAGATAGTAATTTGGTTTCTTTGATGCTTATTTTTGGATCGTTCATTTGCTATTTGTTTTACCGTAAATTCGCAAATTAAAGTTGCAGAAGCAAAAAAATAATTTGCAAATTTTTGGTTTGATTTTTATTTTGATGTATAAAAAAACGCCCCGAATTTCAGGGCGTTAAATTTTTATTTTAGAATAGTTTGCTTTCTGTCTGGACCAACAGAAACAATTTTGATAGGCACTTCCAATTCTTTTTCAATGAACTCGATGTACTCTTTTAATTCAACTGGCAATTCCTCGTAAGTAGTCATTCCTGTTAAATCTTGTTTCCATCCTTTGAATTCTTTGTAAATTGGAGAAACATTTTCTTCTTCCACATTATAAGGGAAGTGAGCGATGTTTTTTCCTTTATAATTGTATTCAGTACATATTTTCAAAGTATCAAAACCTGAAAGTACGTCGCCTTTCATCATCATCAATTGCGTTACTCCGTTTACTTGAACAGCATATTTCAAGGCTACTAAGTCTAACCATCCACAACGTCTTGCTCTTCCTGTAACCGAACCGAATTCGTTACCCACTTTTGCCATTGTAGCACCCACTTCGTCAAAAAGTTCAGTTGGGAAAGGACCGCTACCTACACGCGTAGTGTAAGCTTTGAAAATTCCGTACACTTCTTTGATTTTGTTAGGAGCAATTCCTAAACCGGTACAAGCTCCGGCAGCTGTAGTGTTAGATGAAGTTACAAAAGGATACGTTCCAAAATCAACATCTAATAATGAACCTTGAGCTCCTTCGCATAAAATAGATTTACCTGCTTTTTGTGCTTGGTACATATATTCTTCACTATCAATAAAATCTAATTTTTTAATTTCTTCGATAGATTCAAAAAATTCAGTTTCAAGTTCTTCAAGGTTGTATTGTAATTCCACTCCGTAGAATGCAATCATAGCTTCGTGCTTGTCAGCAAGTGCGCGGTATCTTTCTTTAAAATCTTCTAATTCAATATCTCCTACACGCAGACCGTTTCTACCTGTTTTGTCCATGTAAGTTGGTCCAATACCTTTAAGAGTAGAACCAATTTTAGCTTTTCCTTTAGATGCTTCAGAAGCAGCGTCTAATAAACGGTGAGTAGGTAAAATTAAGTGTGCTTTTCTAGAAATGATTAATTTCTTTTTGATATCGATGTTGAATTTTGCCAATCCTTCGATTTCTTTTTGAAATACAACAGGATCAATTACAACACCATTTCCAATAACATTTACCGCTGATTTATGGAAAATTCCAGAAGGAATGGTTCTAAGTACATGTTTTATTCCATCAAATTCTAAAGTATGTCCTGCATTTGGACCTCCTTGAAAACGCGCAATAATATCGTAATTTGAGGTAAGAACGTCAACAATTTTTCCTTTTCCTTCATCTCCCCATTGTAATCCTAGTAATAAATCTACGGTCATTTTTAATTTATTTATTTTCGTTAATTCGCTTTGGTGGTAAATTAGTACCGCCTTTATTTAAACTAAATGTTTTTATTGATTTTCTTCTTCTTGTTGTTCACTAGTTTTTGGACTTTTTTTAGTGCCATAGAAATACAACGAATGATTGGTAATGTTTAAATCAAAAATCTCTTCGATTGTTTTTTTGATGGTTTGTATTCTTGGGTCGCAAAATTCAATGACTTCACCAGTATCGGTCATAATAATATGGTCGTGTTGTTTGTCAAAATAGGATTTTTCATAGTGCGCTTGGTTTTGCCCAAATTGGTGTTTTCTAACCAAAGCACAGTCTAATAATAATTCTATCGTATTGTATAGCGTAGCTCTACTGACACGGTAGTTCTTGTTTTTCATTTTGATATATAGATTTTCTATATCAAAATGTTCTTCGCTTTCATAGATTTCCTGAAGTATAGAGTAACGTTCAGGTGTTTTTCTATGCCCGTTTTTTTCAAGATACATTGTAAAAACGTTTTTTACAATCTCTTGGTTTTTGTTGTTATTTGTGGAAATGAGTGTCATATTCGGCAAAGATAAATTTTTATTTTAATAGTTTTCAAGTTTAAGTACTTATAAGAGAATTATTTTGTTTTTTTTAACCAAAAACACTTTTAAGCTTTAAAAAGGAATTGAAAATTAAACTTACTATGAAAGAGTTTAGTTTTTATAAACTCGGGTTACTCGGTCAATTCCGTCAATTTTTTTGATGTTATCGATTAGTTTTTTCAAAATAGTAATATTTTGTACTACTACTGTTAGCTGACCTTTAAAAAGTCCTGCATCACCACTCAAAGAAATACTTTGAATGTTTACGTTCATATTATTCGAAATTACTTTAGTCAATTCATTAGTAAGACCAATGGTATCCATTCCTGTAATATTTAAAATGGCTTTGAATTCCTGTTGTGAAGAATCAATCCATTTGGCAGGCATAATGCGGTAAGCATAATTCGATTGCAAAGAAATAGCGTTCGGACAATCTTTTTTATGGACTTTTATTCCTTCGTTAATGGTAACAAATCCAAAAACCTGATCGCCAGGAATTGGGTTGCAACAAGTAGAAAGTTTATAATCTAATTTGTCTTGTTCTTTACCAAAAACCAGCATATCATAGTTGCTGTTCAATACCTGTTTGTGAATGTCAGTATCAGCTGTTGTTCCGCTACGTTTGATTTTGTTTTTGAAAAAGTTAATTAAAGTATTGCTTTTTTGTGCTGCAAAATCTTTTAATTGTTGGTTGTCAATTGTTCCAATTCCAACTCGGTAAAACAAATCCAAACTGGTTTTTAAGTGGAAAAAGTTAACTAATTCATTAATCACCGCTTCGTTTAAAGTAACCTTAAGGCGTTAGTACTTCTTTTCCGTCTTCGGCAATTTTCTTAGTGTTCTCGTTAAGAACGTTTCTAATTTTATTTTTGGCTCTGGAAGTGGTTACATAATCCAACCAGTTTGCTGTAGGTTTTTGATTAGGCGAAGTAATAATATCCACCTGATCACCACTTTTTAGTTCGTAGTTCAAAGGAACTAATTTTCCATTGACTCTGGTTCCGCGGGTTTTTATTCCAATTTCGGAATGGATGCTAAACGCAAAATCCAGAGAAGTAGCGCCTTTTGGTAACGATTTGATATCTCCTTTAGGTGTAAAAACGTAGATTTCTTTCGAATATAAATTCATTTTGAAATCTTCTACAAAGTCAATAGCATTGGTTTCCTGATTTTCTAATGCCTCTCTTAATAGATTTAGCCAAACGTCTAATCCGCCTTCTTCGGTAGCTCCGTTCTTGTATTTGTAATGTGCTGCGTATCCTTTTTCGGCAATTTCATCCATACGTTCGCTTCGCACTTGTATTTCAACCCAGCGTCCTTTAGGCCCCATTACCGTAATGTGTAAGGCCTCGTATCCAGTTGATTTAGGAGACGAAATCCAGTCTCTTAAACGGCTAGGGCTTGGTCTGTAATGATCGGTAACGATAGAGTAGATTTTCCAGGCAATGAATTTCTCGTCGTGTGGATCTGATTTATAGATAATCCGAAGTGCAAATTTATCGTAAACTTCATCAAAAGTCACATTTTGAGCTTTCATCTTTCGATGAATAGAATAAATAGATTTAGGACGTCCTTTAATGATGTAATCAATTCCTTCAACGTTTAAGGAGGCTTTAAGTACGTCTGAAATGTCTTTGATGTAAGCGTCTTGTTGTTCTTTGGTTTCTTTTATTTTGCTAACAATATCATTGTAAAGTGTAGGTTCAGTGTATTTTAAACCTAAATCTTCCAGTTTAGTTTTGATGTTGTATAAACCTAATCGATGGGCTAATGGAGCATAAATGTACAAGGTTTCAGAGGCGATTTTCACTTGTTTGTGGTCGTCCATTGATTCCATGGTTTGCATATTGTGCAATCTGTCGGCAATTTTTATCAAAATTACGCGTACATCATCATACAAAGTCAATAACATCTTTCGGAAGTTTTCGGCTTGCATAGACACGTTCATGTCCTTTTGTACGATAGATATTTTGGTTAAACCTTCTACCAGTTGCGCAACTTTAGGATTGAACATTAATTCAATATCTTTAACCGTAGTCGGAGTGTCTTCTACAACATCATGCAGTAAGGCTGCGGCAATAGAAGTCGCACCAAGACCAATCTCGGAAGCAACAATTTTAGCTACAGCAATAGGATGGAAAATATAAGCTTCGCCTGATTTTCGTCTTTGATCCTTGTGTGCTTCTACGGCAACATCAAAAGCTTTGCGTATTAGTTTTTTATCTTCGGTAGTTAAAGTTTGGTAACTAATGCGTAGCAATTCTTTGTATTCTTGAGCAATTGCTTTATTCTCTTTTTCGATATCTATTTCTGCCATACTTTTCAGGGTTCATTTTCTAAAAATAACGATAAGTTAGCATATATGCAAGAGTTGGGATTGTTGATTTTAGTATTTGAGTTCTTAGTCCCTAGTCCTTAGTCAAAAGGTGTAATCTAAAATCTGCATTCTAAAATCAGAAATCTACAATCTAAAACCCTCTTTGTCTTTTAGCTTCGAATATTAATATGGCTGCGGCAACCGAAACATTCATGCTGTCGATTTCGCCTTGCATTGGGATAATGATGTTTTGTGTAGCAGCATCGCGCCATTCTTGGGTGAGTCCAGTAGCTTCAGTTCCAACTACTAGCGCGGTTGGTTTTGTAAAATCTTGTGTGTGGTAACTGGTTGAATTTTGCAAAGTCGCACAGTAGAAATTGATGTTTTTTTCTTTTAAAAAAGAAATAATTTCAGCGGTAGTGGCTGTTGCAATTTGGTTCGTAAACAAGCAACCTACACTTGAACGAATAATATTTGGGTTGTATAAATCGCTTTTTGGATTAGCAATAATAACAGCGTCTAGATTTGCGGCATCGGCAGTTCGTAAAAGAGCGCCAATATTTCCTGGTTTTTCAGGAGCTTCAGCAACTAAAATCAGTGGAGTTGCTGAAAGTTTTAAATCAGAAAGTTGTAATGATTTTGATTTGGCTACAGCCAATACACCTTCGGTGGTTTCGCGGTAGCTTAATTTTTGAAATACGTCTTTGTTGATTTCGATTAATTCTGCATTCGGAGCTAATTTTCTGGCCTCAATTTCGCTGCAAATTTCCGGAAAGAATAATATAGTTTCAATCTGATAATTTCCTTTTACAGCTAATGAAATTTCGCGTACGCCTTCAATTAAAAAAGTGCCGGTTTGTTTTCTGTTTTTGGCTTTTTCTTGTAATAATACTAAAGATTTTATGAATGGATTTTGAATGGATGTAATTTGTTTCAAGAGATTCTAAATTTTAGTATTGCAAGTAAATTAAACGGTTCTTTGAACTACTTCAAAAATTTTAGCGTCTTCACATTTTAGTGTTTTCGAAGGGAATTTCATCAACAAAGCGTAATCATGTGTTGCCATAATGATGGTTTTTCCGTTGGCGTTAATTTTTTTCAAAACATCCAAAACTTCAGCACTGGTTTGTGGGTCTAAGTTTCCTGTAGGTTCATCGGCAAGAATAAGTTCTGGGTCGTTCAATAATGCTCTTGCAATGGCTACACGTTGTTGTTCTCCACCAGAAATTTGGTGAGGCATTTTTTGAGCGTAGTTTTTCATTCCTACTTTATCCAAAACTTCTTCTATTTTTCGTTCCATTTCGTTTTGGTCAGACCATCCTGTAGCTTTAAGAACAAAAAGCATGTTGTCTTGAATAGAACGATCCGGTAGAAGTTTAAAATCCTGGAAAACAATTCCAATTTTACGTCTTAAAAACGGAATGTCATTTTCTTTTAATGTTTCTAAATCAAAATCTACAATATGTCCTGTACCTTCGGTCAATGGCAAATCGGCATAAAGTGTTTTCATGAAACTACTTTTTCCAGAACCTGTTTTCCCAATAAGGTATAGAAACTCTCCTCGGTTGACTTCTAGGTTCACATTCGATAAGATTACTTTATCTTCTTGGTAGATGGTTGCGTTTTTTAATGACAGTACAGCTTGAGACATAATTAGCATTTGTTTATGGCGTAAAAGTAATTATCAATTATGAAATAGCAATATCAATTCAAGGTTTTTTGTGCTTTGTTAAAATATTTGTTCATAATAAAACTAATTAGTGTCACGTTATAAAGCCTATAATATGATATATTTGACTATTAAAAAATAAATAAAATGCGCAAACTTTCTTGGCTCTTCTTTTTGTTGGTTTTTGTTAAAACCAATACGCTTACAGCACAGAAATCATCAATATATACCAGTAATTTAAAAGAATATAATAGAGCAGTTGCTTTGTTTAAGGACAATCAATACGCTTCGGCTCAATTTATTTTCGAAAAAGTAAAAGCTGAAACGAAGGATGAGGAAATAAAATCCGATTGTGCTTATTATGATGCTAGTTGTGCTGTTCGATTAGGTCATGCTAACGCCGATGTGTTGATGGAATCGTTCTTAGAAGAATATCCAACAAGTTCTAAAAGCAATCAGGCTTATGTTGAAGTAGCACACCATTATTTCAATCAGAAAAATTATTCGGAAGCTTTGAATTGGTTTGAAAAAGTAGACGAAAGTCAATTAAGTGCTAAAGATAAAGACCGATTTAATTTCCAAAAAGGCTATAGTTTTTTTAGTTCCAAAAACAAAAAAGAAGCAACAACTTATTTCAATAAAGTATTAAAATCAGAAGTTTATGGGCCTCAAGCCAAATATTATTTAGGTTTTATGGCTTATGAAGGGGATAATTATCAGGAAGCTAATAAGTATTTTGAAGCAGTTTCTGGTGATGAAAAATACGCAGAAAAATTATCGTATTATCAAGCTGATATGAATTTCAAATCGGGGAATTTTGAAAAAGCAATCGAGCTAGGACAAAAAGCGATGGCAAAATCTACTCCTGCTGAAAAATCAGAATTGAATAAAATTATTGGCGAAAGCTATTTTAATTTGAAGAAATACAACGAAGCGATTCCGTATTTAGTAGCTTACAAAGGAAAGGCTGGAAAATGGAATAATACTGATTATTACCAATTGGGTTACGCTTATTATAAACAAAATAATTTTGAAAATGCCATTGCTCAATTCAATAAAATAATTGGAGGAAAAGATGGTGTAGCGCAAAATGCGTATTATCATTTGGGGGAAAGTTACCTTAAATTAGATAAAAAACCACAGGCGTTGAACGCTTTTAAAAATGCTTCCGAAATGCCATTTGATGCTGCAATTCAAGAGGATGCTTACCTGAATTATGCTAAATTGAGTTATGAATTGGGAAATTCGTACCAAAGTGTTCCTGCAGTATTATTGGGTTTTATTAATAAATATCCAAATAGTTCCAGCCGTTCAGTTGTAGAAAAATTATTGATTGATTCGTATATTTCTTCTAAAAACTACAAAGAAGCATTGGTTTTATTGGAGAAAAATAAAAGTCCGGAAAATAAATTGGCTTATCAAAAAGTAACTTTTTACAGCGGTTTAGAATTATACACCAATAGAAAATACCAGGAAGCTTTAGCGATGTTTCAAAAATCGTTAGGAAATTCAGTGGATGCTGAGTTTACTGCGAGAGCCACTTTTTGGAATGGAGAAACACAATATGTTTTGGATGATTATCGTAAATCATTGTTGAGTTTCAAACAATTTACGGGAATGTCGGCTGCTGCAACTACTCCTGAATACAAAAACAGCAGTTACAATATTGCTTATGCGTATTTTAAATTGAAAGAATATGATGCTGCCGGAGATGCTTTCCAAAAATTTATTGACAAAATAAAAGACGATAAAACAAGAATAACAGATGCTTATTTGCGTTTAGCCGATTGTCGTTTTGTGACTTCTAAATATTGGCCAGCAATGGATGCATACAATAAAGTTATCGAATTGAAGAGTGTAGATGCTGATTATGCGTATTACCAAAAAGCAATTAGTTATGGTTTTGTTTCTAAAAACGACAAAAAAATAGAAGAATTAAATTCGTTTGTAGCAGCTTATCCAAAATCAAGTTACCGTGATGATGCTTTGTTCGAATTAGCCAATACTTATGTGGCGACTAACATACAGGATTCGGCTTTAAAGACTTATGACAGATTAATTAGTGAATATAAAAATAGTGCCTTTACTTCAAAAGCTATTTTGCGTCAAGGATTGGTTTATTATAATTCAGACAGAAGTTCAGATGCTTTAGTGAAATTTAAAAAAGTAGCTGCCGAATATCCTAAAACTCCTGAAGCTTTAGAAGCTGTTGCAACCGCTAGATTAATTTATGTTGATAGCGGAAAAGTAGGCGAATATGCAGCTTGGGTTAGAACATTGGATTTTGTTGCTGTTACCGATGCTGATTTGGATAATGATACTTTTGAATCGGCAGTAAAACAGTATGAGCAAAATTATACTGCTCAGGCTATTTCTGGTTTTAAAGCGTATATTTCGAGTTTTCCAAATGGAATTCACGCTTTGAAAGCGAATTTTAATTTGGCGCAAGCCTATTATGGCGAAGGACAAAAAGACAATGCGCTTCCCTATTATCAATATGTTGTTAACGAGCCTAGAAACGAATTTACAGAGCAGTCTTTAACAAGAACAGCGCAGATTTTATTGGACAGCGGTTCAAAAGACAAAGCGATTCCAGTTTTACTTCGTTTAGAAAATGAAGCCGATTTGTTCCAAAATAAAGTTTTTGCACAGTCTAATTTGATGAAAGCCTATTATGAAAATAAAGAGTATTCGAATGCTGTAGTGTATGCTGATAAAGTGTTGAGTAATCCAAAAACAGATGACAATGTAAAAAGTGATGCGCAAATTATCATCGCACGTTCGGCTATGCAAACTGGAGATGAGGGTAAAGCCAAAGCTGCTTACGCAAAAGTGCTTTTGATTGCCAAAGGAGAATTAGCGGCAGAAGCCTTGTATTATGATGCCTATTTTAAAAATAAGGAAGCCAAGTTTGAAGCGTCCAATACAGTGGTTCAAAAATTAGCTAAAAATTATGCGGCTTACCGTTTGTATGGTGCTAAAGGATTAGTCTTAATGGCTAAAAACTTTTACGGATTAAAAGATAGTTTCCAGGCGACTTATATTTTAGAAAGTGTAATTCAGAATTTCTCTGATTTTCCAGATGTGGTTTCAGAAGCTAAAACTGAATTAGGTCGAATTAAATCAGAAGAGTCTAAAACCAATTCTTCGATAACTAATTAGAGAATATAGAACATAGACAATAGAATAAAGATAGAAAACAATTTTCCGCTTTAGACACCCTCTCCTTTGGAGAGGGCTGGGGAGAGGAATAAAAAATAAAATATGAAATTCAATTTCCAAAATAAAATAATATTAGGTCTGTTTGTGATGGTTTTCCAATTTTCTTTCGCCCAAAAGAAAGAAAGCAACATCGGTTCAGAAGAGGTAAATATTGTAAAACCGTACACGCCAACCATTTCTGATGCTTCAAAAATTCAGGAATCTCCAGTTCTTGATGACGACGGAAACGCTAAAAAAGAAACCATTAATTATTCAATCTTTTCTTTTCCGGTAGCTTCTACTTTTGCTCCGGCCAAAGGAAAAGCCGAAGGAGTTGATAAGGAAGCTCAAGAGAAATTTTATAATAACTATGCTACTTTAGCCTATGGAAGTTACGGTAATCTTAATGCTGAATTGTTTGTTAATAAGGAATTAGGAAATAATGATTATATAGGAGGAATGTTTCGTCATTTTTCTTCTCGAGGAGGAATCAATGATGTGGAGTTAGACAATTGGTTTTATGATACGGCTTTGGATGCCACTTATGGCGCTAACTATGATACGATGTCGTGGAATGTTGATTTAGGTTATCAAAATCAAGTTTATAATTGGTTTGGTTTACCAACTGATTTTGGAAGTACATTGAATGCTTCTGATAGAAATGATTTGATTACAGCTATTGATGCAAAACATGCTTACAACGGAATTTCGTTAGGTGGAAAAATACGTTTTAACGAAGGTGCTTTTAAAGAAGCTGCAATGAAATTCAGTCATTTCTCAGATAGTTATGGTTCTTCTGAAAACAGATTTTACGTTAAACCATCCTTACAATTTGATGTAGCAGATCAATTTGTGAAAACAGATATTATTGTGGATTATGTAGGCGGTAGTTTTGATAAAAATTATACAAATACTAATACAGAAGCAGTGAAATATGGTTTTACTAATTTAGGGCTTTCGCCAAGTTTTGTTATCCATGAAAATGGATGGGATGTAAAATTAGGAGCTTCGTTATTTTATAGTATGGATAGAGAAGGAGGCGACAATCAGTTTTTAATTTATCCAAATATCAATGTTTCTTATCCTGTTGTCGAGGATTTAATGATTTTTTACGCAGGAGCTGAAGGAGGTTTAGAACAAAACTCTTATATGGATTTTGTGAAAGAAAATCCGTTTTTGTCTCCAACATTGGCTATTGCGCCAACAGACAAACAATATGATATTTTTGCTGGATTAAAAGGGAAATTAGCTTCTAGTGTAAGTTATAATCTTCGTGGTTCTTATTATAATGAAAGAAATAAGGCTTTGTTTAGAGCTAACAATTACACCGAAAATACCGCTAACGAAGATTATGCTTTTGGAAACTCATTTCAAGTGGTTTATGATGATGTAAGAACCTTTAGTTTTTCAGGAGCTTTAAAAGCTGACTTTTCGGAAAATGTAAGCTTCGGAATTGGAGGAACTTTTAATAGTTACAAAAATAGTAATGAGCAAGAAGCTTGGAATTTGCCTGTTGTAGAAGTTAATTCGTCTATTGATTTTAATATTACACCAAAATGGTATGCAGGAGCCAAAGTGTTTTATGTGGGAGAACGTAAAGATTTACAAACCAATACTGATTTAGTGCCGGTGGGTTCTCCACTGAAGTTAGGAAGTTATTTTGATGTCAATTCGCATGTAGGTTACAAACACAATTCACAGCTTACAGGATTTATTAAACTGAATAATATGACTGGTAAATCATATCAAAAATGGATGAATTATCCAGTTCAGGGTTTCCAGATTATGGTAGGAGCTAATTTTAAATTTGATTTTTAAGTTAGTTTAAACACAAAGTTCAAGAAAAAGGCACGAAGTTCACAAAGATTTAATTTGTGAACTTCGTGCCTTTTTCTTGAAAACAACCTTTGACTATTGTATTACTCTGCGAACTTAGCGTAAAACTTAGCGTTCTCTGCGGTAAAAAAAAAGTTATTCTGTAAAAGGAATTGCAACACGAGTTTTGTCCCATCCAATGTTTAGCACCATCCCTTTATCAGCTGGAGTAAAAACCATTGAAAGTGCTTCAAGAGAATCTTCAGCCTGAGTTACAGGAACAACTAATCGGGCAACATCATTTTCGGCTTTGTAGTTGTAAGCGCCCCAAATATTTGTGCTTTTGTTTAGAATAATAGTGTAATTGTCTTTTCCAGGAATAGTATATAAGGAGTAGGTTCCCGATTTAATTTTAGTTGTACCTAATTTTACATCTTTGTAAAAAGTAATTTCGGTAGCTTCGTTAGCTCCGGTTCTCCATACTTTTCCTTCAGGAGCAAGTTCGCTTAAAGAACGACCTTTTAGTTGCGGACGGCTGTAAACTATCTTAGCTGTTTTAGTTGGAATTTTATTGTCAGCAGGGAATAAGGCTTGGTCCAAAGGACTTTTGTCTAAACCAGGAAATTTTTGAGCTTGTGCATCTGTTGCTAACAACAATAAGAAACCAAAAGCGATTGCGGAAATGAATTTTAATTTTTTCATAATAATTTTTAAAAGAATAAGATTAGTAATGATTCTTTTACGAAGTTAAATAAAAAATAGTATCCGTAGGTTAAGAAACTCAAATAGCGATAAAATAGTGTGAGAGATTGGTATAATAAAGTAGATTTACTTTTTTACACTTCAAAAAAAACAACATCTTTGTAATCTAAGAAACGAGTACTTCAACAAAATGACTTTTAAACAAAATATACATCAGTATTATTCCCGATTAGTAGAAGATCGAATCGATGCTTTCCGCGATATGATTTCGGCTTTAACCGAAGATTCTAAAAATGATGCTAAAGGTTCAGCTGGAGATAAACACGAAACCGCCTTGTCGATGATGCATCTGGAACAGGAAAAATTCAATACCAAACTAAGAGAAGTATTGGAGCAAAAAGCTGTTTTGGATAAAATTGATGCTTCGGTAATTGCAAAAACAATCGTCTTAGGTAGTTTGGTAAAAGCCAATGGAATTTATCTGTATCTGTCTTTGGCTTTGCCAAAAATTAATATTGATGGAGTAAATGTAATTGCATTATCACCACAATCGCCGTTGGGAAGTAAATTAATGGGAAATGCAGTTGGTTTTACTTTCGAAATTAATGGAACGAAATATTTGATTGAGAGTTTGGAGTAGTTTTTTTGTATTGGATAAAAATTAAAATAAATGGGGTTAGATATAAGTATTGGGGTTAATAATTTTGAAGAAGTATTTGATGAAAAATATTTTCAAAACGACGATGAAAATTTCTATCTGCATAGTTTAAGTAGAACTTTTTGTGATTTCATTTGTAGAAAAGAAATTGTAGAAACCGAAGCGGAACTTGACCAAATTGGAAAAATTACTAAAGTTGATATTAGTGCAATTTATGAAATGGAAACTTTTATAGATATTGAAGAATTAGAAAACTATATTGACGAGGATGAATTAGAGGAAAGAGTAAAAAGTGCAGAAATCAATAATTTAAAGCTTGAAGGTAATATAAATAGAGTTTTGGAAACGGTAAATGAATTAATAATAAAACTTAATGAAATTGAAAATCTACCGAAACTACTTTTAAAAACAGAAGACGATACATTAAATAATGAAGTGTATTTTTCATCTTTTAAAATTAATATTGGAGAAGGGTATATAGATAATAATCTTGGACAAGATTTAAGGAATTTAAAACGGTTTTTGGAATATTGTCTAAACAGAAATACGGAAACAGTTTGGTTTATTTATGGCTAAAAAAAATGGAAATTATTGTGAATTACACCATCTCAAATTAGTGTAGTTTTTTTGGTAAACCATTATTTTTAAATTGATAATTTATATAAAAACCAAAGTCTGTCTTTTTGAGATGGACTTTGGTTTTTATACATTTGAAATCGTTTAAAAAAATGGGATTCCCTAAAAAAAACTTTCGTAAATTCGCCAGCTTAAAAGTTTGACTTTAAAACGAATTAAAATTATGAGTAAAATAATGACAGTCGACATATTGTCGAGTATTAAAGGAGCACAGCCTTCAGAGAGCGTGAACAAATTATTTGATGTAATTAAGAATGCACATCCATCAAATAATAATACTGCAAATACTGTCAATCATAATTGTGTGTCTGTGAGTGATTTAAGAGAAGATGTTGTGATAGAGAGTTCGGCTATTGAGAAACAGCTTATTTTGGAGAATTTCCCGAACAAAAAAAATGGTTTTTTAGTTGTTGCTAAAGTTATAGAAGGATAAAATGGATTCTAAAATAAAAGAAATACACCA
>NCET01000057.1 GCA_002280815.1 Flavobacteriales bacterium 32-34-25
AATTTATCTATAATACCACGAGCAGTTTCTTCATCAGGCGGTTCTGCGTTACGCAATTGTCTGTAGATATGCTCAACAGCTTCTTTTTCAGAGTTTGTTGGATCTTTTTGTAATGTATTATGAATGATAGCGTAATCAGCTTGATTAGCATCTTCTTTATGCAACAAAATAGATTTAACGTTAGATTCGATGATTTCTTCAACATTATCTTTATCGATAATAGTATCACGATCAAGGATAATCTCGTTACGTTCGATAGAAACTACCTCACCAGTATCTTCATCTACGAAATCCTCATGCCATGTATTCAATACACGAGCAGCTAATTTTCTACCGATATATTTTTTAAGTCCTGTTTTAGATACTTTAATTTCTTCAGCAAGGTCAAAAATTTCAAGGATATCCTTATCTCTTTCGAAACCAATTGCACGGAATAAAGTTGTAACAGGTAATTTTTTCTTTCTATCGATATAAGCATACATAACGCTATTGATATCAGTAGAAAATTCTATCCAAGATCCTTTAAAAGGAATTACTCTGGCAGAATATAATTTAGTTCCATTTGCGTGGAATGATTGTCCGAAGAAAACACCTGGAGATCTGTGAAGCTGAGAAACAACAACACGTTCAGCACCATTAATAACAAAAGTTCCACTTGGAGTCATGTAAGGAATTGTACCAAGATATACATCCTGAACAATAGTTTCAAAATCTTCGTGTTCTGGGTCAGTACAATATAGTTTTAACCTTGCTTTTAAAGGTACACTATGCGTTAGACCTCTTTCTATACATTCTTGAATTGTATAACGTGGTGGGTCAACAAAGTAATCTAGGAATTCCAATACAAAGTTATTTCTTGTATCTGTAATTGGAAAATTTTCCATGAAGGTGTTGTATAACCCTTCGTTGCCTCTTTCGTCTGATTTAGTTTCTAATTGAAAAAAATCTTGAAAAGATTTAACCTGAACATCCAAGAAATCTGGATACTGAGGTATATTTTTTGTAGAGGCAAAATTCAATCTTTCAGTCTGATTTGTTATCATCAATGGACAAAATTTTGATTAAAAAAAAGTAGATTTTTGTGTAAATACACACTGTTTAATTGATACTTTCTTTTATGATCAATACATCTCAAAAATAAACCAGTATCTGTAAATTTTCTTCTTCGTATTGACTAAAAGCTTTTTCGTTTTTTAAATAAAATTTGTTATAATTATATTATACGAAAAATGGTTTAGGTCATTGAGCGTTAACTCAAGACCTAAACCTTATTTTTAAAACTGAGTAAACTTATTTAAGCTCAACTACAGCTCCAGCTTCTTCTAATGATTTTTTAAGACCTTCAGCCTCTTCTTTAGAAACACCTTCTTTAACGTTGCTTGGAGCTCCGTCAACTACATCTTTAGCTTCTTTCAAACCTAAACCTGTTAATTCTTTAACTAATTTTACAACAGCTAATTTAGAAGCACCAGCTTCTTTCAATACAACTGTAAATTCAGTTTGAGCTTCTTCAGCAGCAGCTTCTCCACCACCTGATACTACTACAGCTGCAGCAGCTGGTTCGATACCGTACTCATCTTTTAATATTGTTGCTAATTCGTTAACTTCTTTTACAGTTAAGTTAACTAATTGTTCTGCGAATTGTTTCAAATCTGCCATTTTTTCTATCTTTTAAAATGATTTGTAAAAATATAATTTATTTATTGTGCGCTAATTAAGCAACAAGGAAAACAAATTCCTTGTTTTGAGTATTATGCCTCTGCCTCTTCGCTATTAGCGAATTGGTTTTGTAAAGCAGAAATAACTCTTTGAGCTGGTGATTGTAATAATCCAATGATTTCACCGATAAGCTCTTCTTTAGATTTAATAGTAGCTAATGCTTCTAATTGGTTATCACCAATATAAATCTCAGAGTTAATGTAAGCTCCTTTTAAAACAGGTTTATCTGCTTTTTTTCTGAAGTCTTTAATAACTTTTCCAGGTGCATTTGCAACATCTGAAATAAGAATAGCACTATTACCAGTCAATACTGAAGGTAAATCACCATAATCATTATCAGAAGCTTCCATTGCTTTAGCAAGTAAAGTATTTTTTACTACTTCTAATTTAATCCCAGCTTTGTAACAAGCTCTTCTTAGGTTAGAAGTTGCTTCTGCATCAAGTCCAGAAATATCAGATACATAAATAATATTTGTACCAGCTAACTGTGCAGTTAAATCTTCAATCGCGATTGATTTTTCTTCTCTAGTCATACTAAAAATTTTTAACTACCAATTATACTGCTTTTGGGTCTAATGCAATAGCAGGACTCATTGTGCTTGTAAGGTGAATACCTTTAATGTAGGTACCTTTAGCAGCAGTTGGCTTAAGTTTGATTAATGTTTGAATAATTTCGTGTGCATTGTCATAAATTTGCTCCGCTCCAAAAGAAACTTTACCAATTCCTGCATGTACGATACCAGTTTTATCAACTTTAAAGTCAATTTTACCAGCTTTCACCTCTGCAACAGCTTTAGCAACATCCATAGTTACTGTACCTGTTTTAGGGTTTGGCATTAAACCTCTAGGTCCTAAAATACGACCTAATGGACCTAATTTACCCATAACAGCTGGCATAGTGATGATTACATCAACATCTGTCCAACCATCTTTGATTTTTTGTAAGTACTCATCTAATCCAACGAAATCTGCACCAGCTTCTTTAGCTTCTGCTTCTTTATCTGGAGTAACTAATGCTAATACTTTTACATCTTTACCAGTTCCATGAGGCAATGTTACCACACCTCTAACCATTTGATTCGCTTTTCTTGGATCAACACCCAAACGTACCGCGATATCAACAGACTCATCAAATTTTGCAGAAGCAATAACTTTAATTAATGCAGCAGCATCTTTTAAAGAGTATAATTTGTTCTTTTCAATTTTTGAAGCAGCCTCTTTTTGCTTTTTTGTCAATTTTGCCATGTCTTTCTCTTAATTAAAAAGGAGCGTCTCCTGATACAGTTATACCCATAGATCTAGCTGTTCCAGCAACCATACTCATAGCTTTCTCAATTGTGAAAGCGTTTAAGTCTGGCATTTTGTCTTCAGCAATAGCTCTAATTTGTTCCCAAGTAACACTAGCTACTTTTTTACGATTAGGCTCACCTGAACCAGATTTTAGCTTTGCAGCTTCCAATAATTGAACTGCTGCAGGAGGAGTCTTAACAACAAAATCGAATGATTTGTCTTTATACACAGTAATTTGTACTGGGCATATTTTGCCAGGTTTATCTTGTGTTCTAGCATTAAATTGCTTACAGAACTCCATGATATTAACCCCAGCAGCTCCTAAAGCAGGTCCAACCGGTGGCGACGGATTCGCAGCACCTCCCTTAACTTGTAGTTTAACTACCTTACTAATTTCTTTAGCCATTTTTTAAAAAATTTAACACAACAATTTACGGAAGCAATTGAAGTGGATATTATAGTGTAACGAAAATTATACTTTTTCTACTTGCATAAAACTTAATTCTAATGGTGTTTTTCTACCGAAAATCTTAACCATAACTTCAAGTTTACGCTTTTCTTCATTGATTTTTTCAACAGTACCATTGAAACCATTAAATGGTCCATCGATAACTTTTACAGTTTCACCCAAGTTGAATGGAATTGATTTTGTATCTGTATTAACAGCTAACTCATCAACCTTACCAAGCATTCTATTTACTTCTGAAAGTCTAAGCGGAACAGGCTCTCCTCCTTTAGTTTCTCCTAAAAAACCAATAACACTTGTTATTGACTTAATAATATGAGGAATCTCCCCAACTAAATTTGCTTCTATCATAACATAGCCAGGAAAATAAACTTTCTCCTTAACTAATTTCTTACCATCCTTTACTGATACTACTTTCTCAGTAGGAACAAGAACTTGAGACACATAGTCAGCCATCCCTAATCTAGCGATTTCTGTTTCTATGTATGCCTTAACTTTATTCTCTTGCCCACTTACTGCTCGAACAACATACCATTTTTTAACATTATTATCTGCCATAATAAAAACTACGCTTTTAACCAGTTAAAAAATCCAGCTAATGCTTTTGCAAAAAACTCATCAACTCCCCAAGTAGCTAAAGCAAATAATACTGAAAAAACAGCCACAACAATTGTTAGACGCTGAACCTCAGCCCACTCTGGCCAAGTTACATTTGACTTCAATTCCTCAAATGCTTCTGATATGTAATTAACAATTTTTGCCATTATGATATATTTTTTATTGCACGGGCGGAGGGATTCGAACCCCCATCAACGGTTTTGGAGACCGCTATTCTACCCTTGAACTACGCCCGTATAAAAACCAGTAACAACCGAAGTAGTTACTGGTTTTAAAAATTTATTGTTTTAGAATTAAGCTACAATTTCAGTTACCTGACCTGCACCTACAGTTCTACCACCTTCACGGATAGCAAAACGTAATCCAACACTCATTGCGATTGGGCTTAACAAAGCAACATTGATTGTTAAGTTGTCACCTGGCATTACCATCTCTACACCTTCTGGTAAAGTAATAACTCCTGTTACGTCAGTTGTACGTACGTAGAACTGTGGACGGTAGTTGTTATGGAATGGAGTGTGACGTCCACCTTCTTCTTTTTTCAAGATATAAACCTCAGCTTTGAAAGTAGCGTGTGGTTTAACAGATCCTGGCTTAATGATAACCATTCCTCTTTTGATATCTTCTTTAGCAACACCTCTCAATAACAAACCAACGTTATCTCCAGCTTCACCTCTATCAAGGATTTTACGGAACATCTCAACTCCAGTAATAGTAGAAGTTAATTTATCAGCACCCATACCGATGATTTCAACAGCATCTCCAGTATTAGCAACTCCAGTTTCGATACGACCTGTAGCAACAGTTCCACGACCTGTAATTGTAAATACGTCCTCAACTGGCATCAAGAAAGGTTTTTCAGTATCACGTACTGGCTCTTCGATCCAAGCATCAACAGCTTCCATCAATTCAAGAATTTTAGGAACCCAAGCAGCATCATTATTCAATCCACCTAAAGCAGAACCTTGAATAACTGGACAGTTGTCACCATCATACTCATAAAAAGACAATAAGTCTCTAATTTCCATTTCTACTAATTCCAATAACTCAGCGTCATCAACCATATCCACTTTATTCATGAATACAACCATTCTTGGAATACCTACCTGACGTCCTAAAAGGATGTGCTCACGAGTTTGTGGCATTGGTCCGTCTGTAGCAGCAACTACTAAGATAGCACCGTCCATTTGAGCAGCACCAGTAACCATGTTTTTTACGTAATCTGCGTGACCTGGACAGTCAACGTGAGCGTAGTGACGGTTAGCAGTTTCATACTCTACGTGAGATGTATTAATTGTAATACCTCTTTCTTTCTCTTCAGGAGCATTATCAATTTGATCAAAAGATTTTGCTTGACAGTAACCAGCATCAGATAACACTTTAGTTATTGCAGCAGTTAAT
This sequence comes from Flavobacteriales bacterium 32-34-25, assembly GCA_002280815.1. Classification (GTDB taxonomy): domain Bacteria; phylum Bacteroidota; class Bacteroidia; order Flavobacteriales; family Flavobacteriaceae; genus Flavobacterium. The sequence continues at coordinate 5,495 of NCET01000057.1, forward strand.
GTAGTTTTTCCGTGATCTACGTGTCCGATTGTACCAATGTTTAAGTGCGGTTTCGAACGATTAAAGGTTTCTTTTGCCATTTTACTTAGATTTTAATCTTTATTAATTTATTAGTGTTCAAAATTTTTTAATTGAGCCAATGTCGGGAATTGAACCCGAGACCTCTTCCTTACCAAGGAAGCACTCTACCCCTGAGCTACACCGGCAGAGTTCTTAATTCAGACAACCGATTTAAGATTTTTGATTTCACAACCTCAAATCCACAAGCTTAATCCAAATTTTTGTGGGGAGAGCAGGATTCGAACCTGCGAAGTTCACACAGCAGATTTACAGTCTGCCCTCGTTGGCCGCTTGAGTATCTCCCCTCTTTTTTATCTTCAACATTGCATTTGACCAAATTTAAACGCAACATTACTGCTTTTTTTAGAGCCGGCGGAGGGACTCGAACCCACGACCTGCTGATTACAAATCAGCTGCTCTAGCCAACTGAGCTACGCTGGCAGTATCAATAAAAAAGTCCGCTATTTCTAACGGACTGCAAATGTATAGATTTTATCTCTCAATCAAAACATTTTTTGAAAAAAATTTCAATTATATATGAGTTCTTATCTTTTCTTTCCTTTTTTCTTTCCTTTTTACTAGCAAACGCTCTAATGATTCTGCTGATAATTCTACTGCCTCTTCAAAGGTTTTACACTGTTTTTTCACCACGAAATCATCTCCTGGCACATTAATTTTAACCTCAACAATTTTATTTTCCTTCTCACTGGTCTTTTCTACTTTCAAATAAACATCTGAAGAAACTACTTTATCATAGTACTTTTCTAACTTATCCATTCTACCTTGAACAAAATCTACTAACTTCCCATCAACTGTAAAGTTAACGGCGTGAACATTTACCTTCATAATCAATATTTTTTATGGTTAAACTTTAGAATCATTACCACCCCTAGGATGCGCACCAACATAGATTTTTTTCAACTCCGACAAACTGTTATGAGTATAAACCTGCGTTGAAGCTAAACTAGAATGTCCTAACAACTCCTTAACTGAATTCAAATCAGCTCCATTATTCAATAAATGAGTTGCAAACGTATGTCTTAACATGTGCGGACTTCTCTTTACCTTTTCGGAGACTTTACTAAAGTAAGAATTTATTAAGCGATAAACAAAAGATTCTCCCAATTTTAACCCTTTTTTTGTCAAAAAGAAATACCCCCCATCCTTAACAACTTCTAAATCACCCCTCTCCTTAAGATACAAACGCATCTGATCCAACACAACCGACAAAACAGGAATAATACGCTCTTTATTCCTTTTCCCTAACACCTTTATTGTAGCATTAGAAAAATCAACAGCATCCAACCTTAAACCTATCAATTCAGCTCTTCGAATTCCAGTAGAATACAACAACTCAATCAACAACCTATCCCTAACTCCTTCAAAACCTTCCTCACGAGGAAATTCCCCTAAAGCAAGATTCATCTCCTTCTCCGAAAAAGGAATCTGGATTTTCTTAGACACTTTTAAAGCCCTATGTTTCAACAAAGGACTCACTTCTATTTGCTTGGTTTTTAAAAGAAATCTATAAAACGCTTTCAACGAAGCTATCTTTCTATTCACAGAAATTGTAGACAAACCACTTTCAACCAAAAAAACAACCCAAGATCGAATTTGAACATACTCAACCAAAACAACATCTTGTTGATTAAAATTTTTCGAATTGTATTCCTGAAAATCAGTCACATCCTTCACATAAGCACTCAGCGTATGAGGAGAATATTTTTTCTCTTTCTGAAGATAATCTGTAAATACTTCTAAATTTGTAGCCATAAAAAAACCGTTAGCATCAAATTTATAAAAAATCTGACCACTAACGGTATATTTTTGTTTCAAAAAAGAAACTACTAACTCTCTAAGCTATCTTTCAAACCTTGGATGTAAGCTGCTTTTTGGAATTTCATTCTATTTTTAACTGACGGCTTAATGAAAGCTGTACGAGCTCTTAATTGACGAACTGTTCCAGTTTTATCAAATTTTCTTTTATAGCGCTTTAATGCTCTATCGATATTTTCTCCGTCTTTAATTGGTATAATTAACATAATTTTGACACCTCCTCTCGTTAAGGCTGCAAAAGTAGAAAATTAATTATGAATTACAAGTCATTAATTGTGTTTTTTAGAAAAAAGAGAATAGAACAAAGAAAATAGACCCTAAAAAAACTTCCATCCTCTAACTTCTAACTCCCAACCTTCAAAACTATCCTTTCAACAAATTTCTAGAAATAACCACCTTTTGAATTTCTGTAGTTCCTTCGCCAATAGTACACAACTTAGCATCTCTGTAAAATTTCTCAACCGGAAAATCTTTGGTAAATCCATAACCACCATGAATTTGAACTGCTTCATTAGCCACCTTTACACATACCTCCGAAGCATACATCTTAGCCATAGCTCCAGCAGTTGTTACCGGACGGTGTTGTTCTTTTAAGAAAGCTGCCTTGTGCAATAATAATTCCGAAGCTTCAATTTCTGTAGCCATATCGACTAATTTAAACGAAATTCCTTGAAATTCAGAAATCGCTTTTCCAAACTGATGTCTTTCTTTCGAATATTTCAATGCTGCTTCGTAAGCTCCTTTTGCAACTCCTAATGACAATGCTCCAATAGAAATTCTTCCGCCATCTAATATTTTCATCGCCTGTATAAAACCTTCTCCTACTTCACCTAATCTATTCGAGTCTGGAATTCGACAATTATCAAAAATCAATTCGGCAGTTTCGCTTGCACGCATCCCTAATTTATTCTCTTTTTTACCCGAAGAAAATCCAGCCGTTCCCTTTTCGAAAACAAAAGCGGTCATTCCTCTAGAATCTCCTTTCTCTCCAGTTCGAACAATTACCACCGAAATATCTCCAGAAATGGCATGAGTAATAAAGTTTTTTGCCCCGTTAACAATCCAATAATCACCATCTTTTTTTGCAGTAGTATTCATTCCTGCAGCATCGGATCCTGTATTGTGTTCCGTTAATCCCCAAGCTCCAATATGTTCTCCCGAAGCTAATTTAGGAATCCATTTCTTTTTTTGTTCTTCGTTTCCAAAAGTCAAAATATGATTCGTACACAAAGAATTATGTGCCGCAACCGACAAACCTATAGATGGATCCACTTTTGAAATCTCTTCAACAATAGTAATGTATTCGTGATAACCTAAACCCGAACCGCCTAACTCTTGCGGAACTAAAACTCCCATAAAACCCATTTCACCCAATTGCTTAAACAAAGGAACCGGAAAAATCTGAGCTTCATCCCATTCCATTATATAAGGTCTTATGTTTTTTTCGGCAAAATCCCTGATGGATTGAGCAATCATATTTTGTGTCTCACTGTAATCAAAATACATCATTATGGCTTTTTTTTAAAAGTCCAAATATAAGGCTATAATATTTGCATTTTCAATAGACATTCCTTTAATTTTTGTTAAATCGCTTGCATTTTTAATATCGCCATTCATACTCCTATAAATTACAATTTCTCTAGCCAAATTATATCTGAAATAAGGAAACAGAGCCAATTCCTTCACCGAAGCATTATTAATATCGATTTTTTTAAAACCGGGAAGAGCTCCAACTTTAAAATTAGCATTCAATTGTTCAATCACTTCAGGCGACAAACCCCAAACATCTTTCATTTGCTCCATAGAAACAAAACCACCCAAACTCTCTTTAAATTTCAAAATTCGTTTCGAAATTCCGTCACCAATTCCATTAATTTTAATTAAATCTTCCTGAGTTGCCAGATTAATATCCTTAACAATCAATTTTTCTTTTTTCGAAAAATAGGCAGGATTTTTATTCGAAAACACCGCAGACTTAGCCATTGATTTATTTTTAACCCAATCTGGGAATTTAAAATAAGGAGCCATAACCGCTAATAAAGAATCCGAAACTCCAGTTACAGCCTGAAACTCCTTAGCCGAATTGACATATTTATTTTCTTTTCGAAATGCTTGCAATTTATCTAGCTCAGCAACTGACATCCCTAATTGATACCCTTTATAGTCAGTTATGAAATTAGGATTAAAAGGATAGCTTTTAAACGAATGCTGATTTTGTTGGTTTTCCAGCGCATTGATTTCTGAATTCAGTGCAAGCCATTTTTGTTCTTCTAAATTTATTTTGGGAGAATTTTTGAAATCAACAAAAAAAGAAACCATCTGAATAGCAATTATAATCAAAAACAGCCCCAGAATTCCTCTTTGCTGCTCTTTTGAAAACTGAAAATAACTCTTGTTCTTTTTAAAAACCATTGCTTTTAACGCTTTATCTTACAAGTTAAATTTATAAATAATTTTGATGATTTTACTCGAATTCAAAAACATAATTATTGTTTTTTCATAAAAAACTATACTTTTGAACCATAATAACCCAAAAACACAAAACCATGTCTATCTGGAAAAGAAAACCATTAAACCAGCTTTTAGCCGAAGCCGAAGATTCTGAAAAAGGATTAAAGAAAACACTAACAGCTCCCGGCCTTGTTGCACTGGGAATTGGAGCTATTATTGGCGCTGGATTATTTTCGATAACTGGTCTTGCTGCTTCCCTAAACGCAGGTCCTGCAATTACCATTTCTTTTCTTATTGCTGCCTTGGGCTGTATTTTTGCTGGTTTATGTTATGCCGAATTTTCTTCAATGATTCCTGTTGCAGGAAGTGCTTACACCTACTCATTTGCAACAATGGGAGAATTTATTGCCTGGATAATTGGTTGGGATTTAGTTCTGGAATATGCTGTAGGAGCCGCAACTGTATCCATAAGTTGGTCACGCTACCTAGGTAAATTATTAGAGGGTTACGGAATTCATCTTAGTGATTCGTATATGCTTTCTCCATTTGAAGGAGGAATTATTAATCTTCCAGCTGTTTTTATTGTTATGCTTGTGTCATTAATATTAATACGAGGAACTAAAGAATCTGCTTTTTTTAACGGAATTATCGTTTTATTAAAAGTTTCCATAGTCTTAATTTTCATTGCCGTGGGATGGCAATATATTAAACCTGAAAATTACACTCCTTACATTCCTGAAAATACTGGGAAATTTGGAGAATTTGGTTTCTCAGGAATTATTAGAGCTGCCGCTATTGTGTTTTTTGCCTACATTGGTTTTGATGCTGTATCCACTGCGGCTCAAGAAGCTAAAAATCCAAAAAGAGATATGCCTATTGGTATTTTATTATCATTAGGTATTTGTACTATATTATATGTGTTGTTTGCTCACGTTATGACTGGAGTTATCAACTACCAGGCTTTTGCTGGAAAAGACGGAATTGCTCCTGTTGCTATTGCCGTAGAAGCCATGGGACCAACTGGTGCAAACGGAATGATTACTCCCGCTTACCCTTGGTTAAATAATGCTATTTTACTAGCTATCTTAGGTGGTTATTCTTCTGTGATATTAGTTCTATTAATGGGACAAAGTCGTGTATTTTTCTCGATGAGTAGAGACGGTTTAATTCCAAAAGTTTTCTCCGAAGTGCATGAAAAATTTAGAACTCCTGCTAAAAACAACTTATTATTCATGGTAATTGTTAGTGTTTTTGCTGCCTTTGTTCCCGCAAGAGTTGTGGGCGAAATGACAAGTATCGGTACTTTATTTGCTTTTATTTTAGTATGCTTAGGTGTATTAATTATGCGCAAAAAAATGCCCGATGCACCTAGAGCTTTTAGAACTCCATTTGTTCCTTTTGTTCCTATTGCCGGAGTTGTAGTTTGTTTGTTTATGATGGTATTTTTACCATTAGACACTTGGATAAGACTTATTGTTTGGATGATGATTGGTTTTGATCTATACCTATTCTACGGAATGAAAAACAGTGCTTTAAACAAAGGACAATACAGTTTAAAAAATCAAAAAACTGTTTCTGGATCAGGATTAGGAATGGTAATTACACTGATAATTATTGCTTTCATCCATCATAGCGATCCTAATTTAGACGACACTAACTTATTTTATTTCTCATTATTATTCTCAGCAATTCATGCTTTTGTTTATGGTTATAGTTTCAAAAAAGCAAAATAATAACAGCTTATTCTAATCAAAAAAAGGGACTCTGAAATAATTTTCAGAGTCCCTTTTTAATTGCATTTTAATATTACAAATCAAATACTGATGTACGTTTTGAACGAATTAAATCCTTTAACCGAATCCAAAAAGCCAGAGTCAAATAAACACCAAATCCGAGTCCAACGGTTACAAACGAAATGTAGATAAAAAACAATCGGACGCTGGTTACCCGCATTCCTAGTTTATCGGCAAGGCGCGAAGAAACTTGAAATCCATATTTTTCGAAAAAAAACTTGAGTTTAATTATAGCTGACATGCTGTATTTGTTTTTGTATTGGGTAAAATTACAAAATTATAATTTCTAAACACAGATTAACTATTCTTCAATAATTCCATTCCAATAGCACATTCTAAACATTTTCCCGCATTACAATATTCATTTTTCAATTGTAATAGAGATTGGGTTTCAAACGAATTATTAGCTTTTATTCCAAAAGAAGCAAACTTATCTATAATACTATTTTTCTCTGGGGCAACTGCAACTAAAATCGCCATTAAATCATCGGTAATTTCTTTTCCAAGACTTTTAGCATAAGCAAATTGAATTGGGATAATAGTATTAATCAATAATAAATCCACAAAAGATTTAGAGAGCTTTTTGGCTTTCTTCGGACTCACTTTATCAAATTGATAATGCGTTTCCCAATATACAGAAGGACTCAACTGAAACAATTGATATATCGTTTCGATAGAATAATTGCTATTAATTTTTGAAAATAGATTTTGATGCAAATGATACAAATGAGCCAATTGCGAAAGCCTAATGGTGGGAAAATTATCGGGACGATGTTTAAAAAACTGAACTTGTCCTTCACTTTCTGGTTCTAATTGGTATTTATGCAACAAATAAAAATATCGGAATTTTAAATCTTTGAAATAATTATCTTCTTTTTCGAAAGCTAACAAGCCCGCTTTACCCAACAAAAGCGCTTCTAAATTCTCGACTTCAAAACTTTCTTTTCTTATTATCGAAAAAGGAATTGATTTGGCAATTTTTAAAAAAGTTTCGCCATTTGTATTCAATCCGAAATTTTTAGCCAGCATGCAAAACAAGACTGCTTCCCAGTCCATATTGGTTTGTTCTAACAAATTGTAAATTGCTTTTGATTTTCGTTCTAAGCGTTCAAAAAACATACGTTCCTGCCAATTTTTCAAAACAAAATCATCTAAATCGATTAATTGTTTCTCGCAAAAAATCCATGATTTAGGAGAGATTAACTTTTGATAATTGGCTAAAACTTCTTTTTCAACATAGTTTTTAAGTTCCAAAACTGGAATCTCCGAATTGTTTTTTCTAAAAACTTCGGTGTCGTGTTCCCAAACTACATGAAGAATTACATTTTCGTAAGCCACATCTTTTTCGTGATGATGCACATACCAATCGGAAGATTTGAGATGAATTTCTACATTACCCGCCCATTTTTGATTTCCAATAACAATTTGAGCATTAAAAAAATCAGGACCTGCTTGTTCTAAATATTGTCCAACATTGATGATGGTAATTTCTTGTTCGTTAGAAGTTTTTAAATTCAGCGGATTAAACTTCTTGAATCTCCAGAGATAATGTAAAAAATCTTCTTTCATTGTGTAAAGATTTAAAAAATCGACACACTAATTTAATGAAAAAACTTACGCTATTAACTTTCTAGTAGAATTTCTTATCGCATTAAATACAATCGTGCACAAGCCCGTGCATCAGATAATGCTTCGTGATGTTGTAATTCAATATTCATAGCACGACAACAATCACTAAGTTTAGTAGGTTTTAAGCCTTTGGCTTTATAAATTTTCACTGTGCATTCCCATTTTGAAGCAATATTCAAATCGGCATAATCTAAACCGTAATAGTCCATGGATTTAGCCAAAACATTTCGATCAAAACTCTCATTATGCGCTACAACCACTCGATTTTGAAGGCGTTTTTGAATTTCTGGAAATACTTGAAGGAAATTTTTCTCTCTCGCCGTATCTCTTGGATAAATACCATGAACTTGAATCGTGTAAGGATTATACAAATTATTAGGCGGCTGAATCAAAGTCACAAATTCGTCTACAACAATTCCGTTTTCAACTGTTACAATCCCCACAGAACAGGGATGAAAAGATGTAGCGGTTTCAAAATCTATGGCGGTAAATGTCATCATACCCAAAAACTAATTAAAGAAATTCCAAATCAAACCAAAACGAATAGTCATATCGCGATACGGATTATTAGGAGCTGAATAATAATTATTTCCTGTGTAAGCCGCATTAAAATGTTCGGCTTTTAGATAAATTCTGGTGCGTTGAATTTTAGCATTGATAAAGAAATCAAGGTTAGGGTAATTTCCAATTTCCTTTTTATTTTGAACAAAAAATTCTCCAATAACAGGGTTATAATCGTTGGCAAAATAATTAGTAAAATAATTCAAAGTAATTCCTGCCTGAAGAAACAATGCTTTCCTAAAAAAATGGCTAGTAAAATAGATAGTATTACGAGTTACTAATTCGGGTACATTCAAAATCGATTCTTGCTGATCTGTTTTTTGGTACAAAACCGTATTATTCAAAGCAAATTTCCCAAAAGTAATTTCCTTATTCAATTTAAGTGAAAGATACTTAATAGTCCCACCAAATTGTTTTGGAGCAATTATTTGTTGAAATTCATCAGTAGCTGTATTTTCAAAATACAAATGATCTGTAAGCGTTGACAACTGCAACGAAGCTTCAAACCATGGAGTTATTGCATCTCCACTTATCACATTAATTTTTTCGTTTTTAAAATCATTCGACCAATTGTATCCTACGTAATTACTTTGGAACAAATTATAATTATCATTAGGCAATTTATTTAGATTTTGGTAACCAAAAACAAACTGAAAATCATCGTTCAAATCATAATTTAATTTAGCATCTAAATTAGATAATGACTGATTTGTAATGGATCTAGAAAGTAAAAATTTTCCGTGCCACTTGTTTTTTTGATATTCATATTGCCCTCCAACGCTATTAATATTTCGAGACAAAGTGAATGGAATAACACCTTCGTCTGTAATTAATATTCGATCATAATAATAGTTACTTCGGAAATCATCTATAAAAAACTGAAATTCGCCAAGTGTAGTGTTCTCATACTTCAAAGCTGCTTTGTTGTACATTTTATTGTAACGCGTTTGATCCTTAAGATCAGATGTTACAATAGCATCTCCAAATCGTTCAACTGACTGTGTTCCCACTGCCGAAAGTAATGTAGGCTGATAATATCCGAAGAATTTATTCTCATAATTCAGCTGGTGCATCACATATAAATTATTATCGCCCTGAGTTGGATTAACTCTAAAAAGATGATCTACAAAAATGCGTTTTGCTCTTACAAAAGATTCGGCATCAGTTAAAAAAACCTGCAAACGCTGTCTGTTTTCAAAATCTGGATTTTCACTTTCAAAATCTTCTACAGTTGTAATTCCGCCATTTTCCTCATTCAATGCATCCTGAGAAACAAAATGTGCATTCAAAAGATAGCGTTTATTAAGAGTATGATAACTAGAGGTAAACCTAAAACTTCCTGTACTGGTAAACTGATTGATGTATTTCCCTTCTGAACGCAAACCTTTGTAAGCAATAGAAAAATTCAAATTAGGAGCCAAATTCAACGTAAAAAAGGAGTCCACCGAGTGTCCTCTTCCCAAAGTTGATTTAAAATACAATTCGGTTACAGGTGTCGCAACAGAACTATACCTGATTTGATTTGCCTCTAAAAAATTAAACTGTTTTCCTTTAAAACCAAATTCAGGATAAGGCGAATAATCAGTCAAACTGTACTGAAGTGTATTGTAAGGCTGTCCTTCGTTAGGAAAAGCCAAAAAGCCAAAAAGATCTTTTCGAAGATAATTGTGACTGTATTCTCTTTGAATAGTAAGCGAAGTATCTAAGTAAGTTGTATCTCTTTCTAAAGTAATAAAACGGTACATATCAATAGATGCAACTTTGGCAGTATCTTTATCTTTGTCATTTTTTCCTTTCAACCTATCCGAAAAACTTCTTTTAGACGTTTCTTCTCTTGGATCTGCTTGAGAAAACAACAATGTAGGTAGTGCTAAAAAATATAAAAAAAAGAGAATTCTCATTCGGAACAGATATATAATTGGGCTTTTATTTCAAAACTAATAACGAAGCAAAGGTAAACGATAAAAACATATAAAAAAACAACTTAATTCAGCCTTATTTCTAAGCAAACGTTAGAATAACGAACAATTATCTTAAAAATTTTATAATCTTTGTCATTCAAAAAACTTTCAATATGCTTGCCTCTACTTTTTCTGAACTTATTCTTGAAGCTGGAACCGACGAAGCGGGTCGCGGTTGTCTTGCGGGTCCCGTTACTGCTGCTGCTGTAATTCTCTCCCCCACTTTCAACAATTCGATTTTAAACGACAGCAAACAACTTTCTGAAAAAGTTAGAGAAAAATTGCGTCCCATAATTGAAGAACAAGCCGTTACTTTTGCCGTTACGCATTTGCTTCCAAATGAAATTGACGAAATCAATATCTTGAATGCTTCGATGAAAGGCATGCAAGAATCAGTTTTAAAATTAAATGTAGTTCCTGAATTTATTATTGTGGATGGCAATAGAAGTTTGAATGCCAAATTAGGTCTAAAAAACACTACTGGAAAACAATTCACCGCTGAAGAAATCGAATTATTAAAATCAATTCCGAATCAAAGTATCATAAAAGGAGACTCTAAATATTTGAGTATTGCGGCAGCTTCTGTGCTGGCAAAAACCTATCGTGATGAATATATGGACCGGATTCACGAAGAATTCCCAATGTACAATTGGAAAAAAAATAAAGGCTATCCTACTAAAGAACATCGCGAAGCCATCCGAAAATATGGCCCAACAAAATACCACCGAATGAGTTTTAGATTGTTGCCGGAACAGTTGAGTTTAGATTTATGATTTTTTTTTGAACCATATAAGTCATATAAATTTTTTAAAGCCTTATAAACTTTGTGTTTTACGGAAAAAATCTTAAGTCCATATAAGCTTTGCGAACTTAGTGTGTCACCCTGAACTTGTCGAAGTCCTTTGTGACCTTTGTGTTTAAATCACAAACTCAGCCTCAAACAATTCCGTAAAATGTTTCAGGATTTTAGCTTTTACTTCCGCTTCATCTACTTTTTCAACACCTAATTCTACGTTTAAAGNNNNAAACTCAGCCTCAAACAATTCCGTAAAATGTTTCAGGATTTTAGCTTTTACTTCCGCTTCATCTACTTTTTCAACACCTAATTCTACGTTTAAAGTAGTTACCGCTTTTCCGCGAATGCCACAAGGAATAATATTATCAAAATAACCCAAATCTACATTGACGTTTAGGGCAAATCCGTGCATGGTTACCCAACGCGAAGCGCGCACACCCATTGCACAAATTTTTCGTGCAAATGGAGTTCCTACTCCAAGCCAAACTCCAGTTTCTCCATCACTACGTCCAGATTCGACACCATATTCGGCTAAAGTTAGAATAATGGCTTCTTCCAAAAAACGCAAATATTTATGAATATCAGTAAAAAAATTATCCAAATCCAAAATAGGATAACCTACAATTTGTCCCGGGCCGTGATAGGTAATATCTCCGCCACGATTGATTTTGTAGAAAGTAGCACCTTTGGCTTCGAGTTGTTTTTCGGATAATAATAAATTTTCCAAATCGCCGCTTTTACCCAAGGTATAAACATGAGGATGCTCAACAAAAAGTAAATAATTTGGCGTTGGAATATTAGTTTCTTCTCTGCGGTTTTGAATTTTTAAATCGACAATTCCTTTGAATAATTCTTCCTGGTATTCCCAAGTCGATTTGTAATCTTTAGTACCTAAATCTTGAAGTTGGATTTTTTTGTTCATCTGTCGTTTCGAGGAACGAAGTTTTTCATCATTCCTTAATTAGTGAAATGCAAAATTACAATTAATTATTCTGTTTTTGCCACTGAGCAATTAAAGCTAACAATTGAGTATATTTTACCGCAAATTCGCAAATTTTACTTTTCAGCAATGAATCCATAAAAAACAGCCCACGGATTATACTGATCTTACTGATAAATACAGATATAATTCAAAGATTAAAAAATTAAGCCACTATGGACTTAAAGTCCATAGATTGGTTTGACAGACTGAAAGTCTGCGAGGTTGAAAAATATAATCCACCGCAAATTCGCAAATTTAAAAACTTGGAAAGAAAAAAAATAATTTGCGAATTTTCGGTTTTAAAAACTTGGCTATTTTATTCAAAAACCACATTAAGATTCAGTTTCTCCGGGTTTTCAGAATAATCCATAAAAGGATATTCCACAGTAATGGTTTTTCTGTCGGCACTAAATAGGGCATCGGGATTAGAAACCGATTTAACAGCTTTTGGAAAATGGTATTTCAAAGTATATTTGGACGAAGCAAAAATCATTTTAGCCATTCCTGTTGAATCAGCTGCTATTTTTTTCATTGCATCTTTTGAAACTGTCGCTTTTCGGCTAAAATTTTTACCATTATAACTAAAACTCAATTTAGAATTATCATTTCCTAAACTACTCATCATAGCAGCAGGATTACTGTTTTTGTCTGATTTCCCTTTGAGGTCTTTCAAAGCTCCCATACTTTCCATCACACCATCTAATTCGTTGATACTTTTAAAAGGCGTATTCATCGAAAACAATAATTGTTTGGCTTCGGGATTCATTTTTATGTTCATTACAAAGTTTTCCAACTTCTTCAAAGCCGCTTGTTGCTCTGCTGACAATTTAGCAATACTGTCTTTCTTTTCTTCAAAAATCTGTTTGAACGAAAAAGTAGAATCTATTGCCTTAGCATTATTTTTTGCTCCCAATTCACTTCCTATTTTTTCTCCTGCCATCGCCATCAAACCGGCACCATCCATTTCTATAGCAAAAGTCCCTGTTCCATCTTCTTTAACATTGATGTTTTCGGTGAAGTTACAGCTTGTTAATATAAGTGTTAATGCAAAAGCTAAAAGAAATTTAAATTGTTTCATTTTTATATTTTTAATTCTTTACTAAATTTATCTAAAACTATAATTTATTCGTTTTTCATGCCATTAGAAAGTTCATTTATTCTATTCTCTTCATTTTTAAATAAATCCAGTAGCTCTTTATTGGGTAAAAATACTAATGTTGGACCATATATTTCTCCATCCCGTTCATTAGGTAGAACTTTCAAATACTTTGTGCCTCCAAGGGCATTAATAAAATTCTTTATTAATGTGATTTTCTGATTCACAGCTTGATGAAACTCAATTTTCACAGTATCTCCCTTAATTGTACCCGAATCGACATAAGCTCCTGCCAGAAAAGATTTCATTTGTAGTTGTGTAACATTTTTAAAAATCTCCGGTTTAAAAAAACCTTGTTGTTTCTCTACTTCTTGTTCACCAAAACCATAATAATTTTCACGAATCTTAACATACCTAAAATCATAAAAATTACTATTTTTATAGTACGTAGGTATTTTAACAAATCTATAAAATTGGTGACAGTTAAGACAATCTTTTTCAGCTCTAGTCTTTTTAAATTTAAAACCAGTAACTTCTGAAAAACGATAAATATTTCCTATTTTACTTCCATTCATTTGAAAACCCATTTTTCTTGATTCTAAATTTCCTTCATAATCCAACGGAATACTAAAATCCCAGTAATAACCCAAAATATAATATAGCTTATCCATTTCTTGTGAACGAACTGGTATTATTGCAAAAAACAAAAAAATCGAAAATAAGAATTTGATCATATAGCTTGGTTTATTTTTCTATTTGGTTTTTAGTTTTCAAACTATTTAAAAAGATACGCAAGTTTACACAACTTTAAAAGATTTACAAAACTACTACAGCAGTTTTTTCTTTCTTTTGTTTCTGAAAATGAAATCTTTGTAAAATAGCCCCGATAGTAGTGAAAATCCTCCCGATTTTTCTTCGGGAGATTGCAACGGATAGCGGGACAACTGCTGCTTGAAAACACTAAAATGGGTGCTCCAAAAAATCTAAAATCTGCATTCTTTTATCTGCAATCAATTTGTTATCTTTGCGGTCTTAAAAATCAGACTATAATGGCATTATCAGAACAAGAAATCATCCGAAGAGAAAAACTTCA
>NCET01000058.1:0-3082 GCA_002280815.1 Flavobacteriales bacterium 32-34-25
TTGATAAGAACCCGTTTTCGAAGCCCAGCGCACTCTTTGATAAAATAAGGATTTCCAATTATCTAAAGGTTTTGTGGCAACAATAGTATTTTCTGATTTCAAATAATGTATTTTTTCAGCCCCAAAACTTTGGGATTGCATTGCTTTTTGCAACAAGAAAACATCATCGCCGCTAGCAATAGTATCATTTCCATCAAAACCATTGAGTGTTTCAAATAGTGATTTGGTGTAAGCCAAATTCGCACCATTACACATAAACCCTTTCCCGATTCCAAAACTCCCAATAGTTGCTCCTTGTAAACTTGCCAAATCCAATTGTTGAAAATGATGTAAAAAGGAATTGTTACAATTATAAGTCACCGCTCCAGCAATCATAGCAACTTGATGCGTTTGAATGTAATTATCTAAACTTAAAAGCCAATTCTCAGGAACTACGCAATCAGCATCAGTAGTAATAATCCAATTCGTTTTCACCAAAGGAATAGCGGTTGAAATTGCATCTTTTTTAGGAGAATTCGAAACTCTAATATTTTCGACTACAGCAATCTCAAATCTGAAATCTGAAATCTGAAATCTGAATCATCATCAACCAAAATCACTTCGAACAAATCCATAGGATAGTTCATTTTCGAAATACTTTCTAAAAGCAGGGGTAAATTCTCGGCTTCATTTCGAAAAGGAACCACAATTGTAAACGTAGTTTTTGGCTTTAAGCCAATAACATCGTAGCTTTTTACTTTTGTAAAACCATAAATTAAGAGCAAAATAACTGCGAAATAAATGGACAATATGAAAATTAAAAAAAGCATTATGTGATGTTTTTAGTCTTGAAATTCAATACATAATAACTGCCAATAACCACAGGAATTACCACATTAAGAAACCACATCAAAGTGGAGATAAAAACGACAATCCATTCGTTGACACCTAAAATCCCAAAGAAATAAATAGCAACACTGCCTTTTACAGCAAAATCCAAAAACTGAAAAGTAGGCAACGAAGAAGCTAAAAAGTAAACGCTGGCTATGGTTGCAATGAGGATTAAATAAGGTAAATGGACATCAAAAGCCAAAAACAAGAAATAGTATTGATGTGAAAAAACCAAGTAACGACAAACTCCAAGCAGGATATTCCGCTGGTGAATATGCTTTGGAATTTCATTAATCTTATGAATCAATTTTTCTATTGAGTAACCTTTTATATTTATTTTTTTCGAAAAGAACAAAATTCCAAAAAGCAAAAGACAAATTCCAAAAAGCATCAAAACTGTTTTTGGAGTAATCACATGATAAAGTGTGTTGAAATACAACAAGCCAAATATTCCAAAAACAACCGTTAAAACCATTTGGATTCCGTTGCAAATTAGGTTTAGGAAAACTACTTTTTTAGCTTCTGATTTATTAAAAAACAGTGCTTTTCCAGCATATTCGCCTACTCCATTTGGCGTAAACAATCCTGCAGTTAAAGCAGCAAGTACTTGTTTGGTCGATTCGGCTACTGAGATTTTACGAATGTATTGCGCTAGATTTTGCCATTTTAAAATTTCGAAATAACGGTTTAAAACACTCAGCAACAAAATAAAACTAATCCCTAAAACCGACTGATTTTTCTGGAACAAAACAATGAATTTTTGCCAATCTAATTGATCGTTATTCGCCAGCTGATTGTAAATAAAATAAAAGGCACCAGCTACAATCAAAATTTTGATTAGAAGTACGAGGAATTGCTTAGTTTTGTGAGGAATTGAAATCATAACGAAGAACTATTGCGCAAAGAAACGCAAAGACTCACAGAGTTTCGCTAAGAATTTTAATTTTTTATAGTAATAGAAATTTATGAGACTCTGTGTAACAAAAAATATTTCGCAAAGATTCACAAAGAAAGCGCAAAGACACACAGAGACATTAAAAAAACCTTTGCGAATCTCTGTGGTAACTTGGCGGTACTTTGTGTAACTCAAACAAAAATCACTTGACAAAAGAACGCATCATATTAGGTATTGACCCAGGAACAACCATAATGGGTTTTGGTTTGATACGTGTTATCAATAAAAAAATGGAATTTGTTCAGCTTAACGAATTGCAATTGTCTAAATATGATAATCATTACCAAAAATTAAGACTCATTTTTGAGCGTACCATTGAATTAATTGACACCCATCATCCGGACGAAATTGCCATTGAAGCTCCTTTTTTTGGTAAAAATGTTCAATCGATGCTAAAACTAGGTCGCGCCCAGGGTGTAGCTATGGCAGCAGGATTGTCAAGAGATATTCCGATTACAGAATACGAACCTAAGAAAATTAAAATGGCGATCACCGGAAACGGAAATGCCAGTAAAGAACAGGTGGCTAAAATGCTGCAACAACTTTTAGGACTAAAAGAACTCCCTAAAAATCTCGATTCCACCGATGGTTTGGCTGCTGCGGTTTGTCACTTTTTCAACTCAGGAAAAGTGGTGGCTGGCAAAAGCTATTCGGGTTGGGATGCTTTTGTGAAACAGAATGAAGAACGAGTGAAAAAATAATGTCAGGAATCTACATCCACATACCATTCTGTAAACAAGCGTGTAATTACTGCGACTTTCATTTTTCGACTTCGATGAAAAAGAAGGACGAAATGGTTTTGGCCTTGACCAAAGAAATTTCTCTTCGAAAAAATGAGTTTGAGAATGACGTTATAGAGACCATTTATTTTGGTGGAGGAACACCGAGTAGATTGCAAATTGCAGATTTGAAATTACAGATTGATACGATTTATAACAATTATAGAGTAATCGAAAAACCTGAAATTACCTTAGAAGCCAATCCTGATGATTTGTCGGAAGACTATTTGATTGAGCTTTCGAAGATAGGAATCAATCGGCTGTCGATTGGAATTCAATCTTTTTTTGAAGACGATTTAAAGTTGATGAATCGGGCGCATAATTCGGCGGAAGCTAAAAAATGTTTGGAAATTGCCACAAAATATTTCGATAACATTTCGCTGGATTTGATTTATGGAATTCCGGGAATGAGTGACGAAAAATGGAAACAAAATATTGAAACCGCTTTGAGTTTTGGAATCCCGCATATTTCGAGTTA
>NCET01000058.1:3117-13810 GCA_002280815.1 Flavobacteriales bacterium 32-34-25
AAAAACAATTCGGCTTATTGGCTGGGTAAAAAATACATTGGAATTGGACCTTCGGCACACAGTTATGATGGGATTTCCAGAAGTTGGAATATTGCCAATAATGCGCTTTATCTCAAATCCATTGCCGATAACAAACTTCCGAATGAAATCGAAATTCTATCTGTTGCTGATCGATACAACGAATATATCATGACTGGTTTGCGAACCATTTGGGGCGTTTCATTAGACAGAATTCAAAACGAATTTGGACAAGATTATTTGGATTATTTATCCAAGCAAGCACATAAATTCTTAAACGACGATTTGCTTTTTATTGAAAACAACATTCTAAAATCAACTAAAAAAGGAAAGTTTTTGACTGATGGAATTGCAAGTGATTTGTTTTACTTAAATTTGGAATAATTGTTTAACCGCAAAGAACACAAAGAAGGCACAAAGTACGCTAAGCTTTGTGAACTTTGCGTAAACTTAGCGCCCTTTGTGGTTAAGAAAATGAAAGCAAAAATCAACAACTTCGAAGTCGATTTATCAAAACCCATTGATATTTCTATCCCTTTATCAAATACTGAGGACAATCCGATTGCGTGGTATATTGAAAAACCTGAAATAAAAGCCGTTGTTTTTGGAGATTGGACAGGAAGTGTGAAAGAAGGAGCTTCAACTAATTTTAATAATATCCATTTTAATCCGCATGGACATGGCACGCACACGGAATGCCTGGGACATATTACCAAAGAATTTTATAGCATCAATCAATGTTTGAAACAGTTTTTCTTTTTAGCGGAATTGGTTTCGATTGAGCCAGAAATTCAAGGAGAAGATGCTGTAATTACTAAAAACCAGCTTCAGCCGCTTTTAAACGGAAAAACTACGGAAGCTTTAATTATTAGAACGCTTCCAAATTTGGCAACCAAAAAACGTCAAAATTATTCGAATACGAATCCGCCTTATTTGTCTGAAGAAGCTGCGATTTTTATTCGAGAAAACGGAATTCAGCATTTGCTAATTGATTTACCAAGCGTGGACAAAGAGCATGATGAAGGAAAATTATTGGCTCACAAAGCCTTTTGGAATGTAAAAGATGTGACGAATTTGAATGCCGACGCACGATTGAATTGTACGATAACCGAAATGGTTTTTGTTGCTGATACAGTTTTAGACGGAAGTTATTTGTTGAATTTACAAATTGCTTCGTTCGAAAATGATGCAAGTCCAAGTAAACCCATACTATTTAAGATTGCAGATTTTTGATTGCAGATTGCAAATTTAAAAATTTTAATAATCAACTATCAAATGATTACTATATCAACTGACAAAAACAAACTTGATGTTCCGTTTATTCATAATTTTCTAAAGGATATTTATTGGTCGGCTCCCAGAACTCTGGAAGAAGTACAAATTTGTATTGAAAATTCCTTTTGTTTTGGAATTTATCTTGATGGCAAGCAAATAGGTTTTGCCCGCGTTATTACTGATTATGTCGTTTTTGCGTATGTGATGGATGTTTTTATTGACGAAAAACACAGAGGAAATGGCTATTCGTCTATTCTAATTGACGCCATGATGAACGAACCAGAATTAAAACAGATTAAAATTTGGAGATTAGCCACAACCGATGCGCATTTTTTGTATCAAAAATTCGGTTTCAATGCATTAGCACATCCTGAAAAATTAATGGAAAAAGTTATTTCATAAAACAAACTCCTTTAGTACTCCAAGTAAAAAACCTTAAACAGAATAAATTCGTAAATAATTATAACAGCGGTTTTTTTAGAAAATAAACATTTATTAAAGTATTGATAAAATCGATACAAAACACTACTCAAAAGTGGTAGCTTTTTTATCTTTACACAAAATTACAAGACAATGAACATTCAGCATATCAATAACAGCATCGAAGCCCAAAAAAGCGTTCTATTACAACATTCGCTTTACAACAAGGTAAAAACTATCGAGGACTTACACACTTTTTTAGAGAGTCACGTTTATGCCGTGTGGGATTTTATGTCGTTGTTAAAAGCATTGCAGTCTAGGTTAACCTGCACAACCACTCCATGGTTTGCTACCCAAAACCCAGAAACCCGATATTTAATTAACGAAATTGTTCTAGCCGAAGAAACCGATTTGACTCTTGACGGAAGACGTCAGAGCCATTTTGAGATGTACCTAGAAGCAATGGAAGATTGTGGTGCTGACATCAGTAAAATCAACAGTTTTTTATCTGAAATTCAATCTTTACAAAATATATTTGTTGCTATTAAAAAGAGCGATTTACATCCAAATATCAAAGCTTTTTTAGATTTCACATTCCGAGTTATTGAAGAAGGAAAACCGCATGAAATTGCCGCAGCATTTACCTTTGGCAGAGAAGATTTAATTCCGAGTATGTTCCATGCTATCTTGAAAAATTTTCAAGAACAATTTCCAGAAACTGATTTAAGTAAATTGATTTATTATTTCGAAAGACACATTGAATTGGATGCTGATGAGCACGGTCCAATGGCGATGCAAATGATTAACGAACTTTGTGGAGAAGACCCTCAAAAATGGAATGAAGTGGAAGAAGTATCCATTCTAGCATTAGAAAAAAGAATCGAACTTTGGAATGCTATTGAAGAAATCATCATCATGAAGGTGGAAATGGCTTAAAAGCAATCCAATATCATAAAAAAAACGTAACTACTATTAAAACTCAATTTCATCCCCATGAGAACGACATTAAAAATAATAGTTACGTTTTTTACTTTTGTTATAACCACAAGCTGTAGCAGTGAAAACCCAATTATGGAATCTGAAATAACACCACCTCCTAAAACTGATTCCTCGCTACAACTTCCAACTCGATCTGAAACCATAAATTACTTAGCTCTGGGTGACAGTTACACCATTGGGCAAAGTGTATGCGAGACTTGTAGATTTCCTGAACAACTTAAGAAAGCCTTAAAAAATATCAATCTGCAAAACAATTTTTCTCTCGACATAATTGCCCAAACTGGCTGGACAACATCTAATTTAATTTCGGCAATTGAGAACAAAAATCCAAGTGCCAAATATGATTTGGTCACACTTTTAATAGGCGTTAACAATCAATACCAAGGAGTGAATTTTAGTGTTTACGAAAAAGGATTTCCTGAATTAGTAACTAAAGCCATTAGTCTTGCCAAAGGTGATAAAACAAAACTGATTGTGGTTTCTATTCCTGATTATGCTTACACACCTTTTGGACAAAGTTATGGCGATCCTACTTTTATCTCAACCGAAATTGACCGTTACAATGCCTTTGCAAAATCCTATTGCGAAGCCAATTCGATAACATTCATCAACATTACCGATATTACTCGCCAAGGATTAAACACAACTAGTTTAGTAGCCAGTGATGGCCTACATCCATCAACAGATGCTTACGCCTTATTTGTACAACGTCTGCTTCCTAAAGCAGTTGCTGTATTACAAAACTAAAAGCGGCTGTTTTTCGATTTGAAAAACAGCCGCTTTTATATTATTCAAGAAAAAACACTAACTCTCAGGAGCTAATTCTAATTCAAGACCTTCTAAGTCCACAGTGATTGGAATTTGGCAACCCAAACGACTATTAGACTTAACATAGAAAGCTTCAGATAGCATTGCTTCTTCATCTTCTCCCATTTCTGGTAAGCCTACATCATTTAAAACATAACATTGACAAGAAGCACACATAGCCATTCCTCCGCAAGTACCTTCTACAGGTAACTCATAAGCTTTACAAAGTTCCATGATATTCATGGCCATATCTGTTGGAGCTTGCAATTCATGGATTACTCCTTCTCTATCTTTAATCTTTATTAATACATCCATTTTTTACTATTGGAAATTGATTGATTTAACAATAAACAGTTTTAGCAAATTCTCTTTTAAGACAAAAACAAATCTTACAAGATATTTACAACAGTTTCTATTTGCGGAGCATACTTTTTAATAGTAGTTTCAACTCCTGCTTTAAGTGTCATTTGGTTCACACTACAATTAGTACAAGCACCTTCAAGACGCACTTTTACATGTTTATCGTCTTCAATAGAAATAAGGCTAATATTACCGCCATCCGACTCTAAAAATGGTCTGATTTCAGTTAGCGCTTTTTCAACTTCAATTGTTAATTCTTCTGTTGTCATTTTGTTCTATTAAATTATTTTTTTACTGCTGAACAACCAGCCATCGTAGTAATTTTTATCGCTTCGGTAGCAGGTAAACTTTCATTTCTACTTACCGTTTCTTCAACTACTTTACGTGTTATATTTTCGAAAACAGTTTCTATTACTGAACCTGTTTGCAAAGCAGCTGGACGACCGTAATCTCCGGCTTCACGAATAGATTGTACAATTGGAACTTCTCCTAAAAATGGTACAGCTAAGTCTTCGGCTAAGTTTTTTGCTCCTTCTTGACCAAAAATATAATATTTATTGTTTGGTAATTCTTCAGGTGTAAAGTAAGCCATATTTTCGATAATCCCTAGTACAGGAACATTGATTGCTTCTGACATGAACATGGCTACTCCTTTTTTAGCATCAGCCAAAGCCACAGCCTGAGGCGTACTTACCACTACTGCTCCAGTAACTGGAAGTGATTGCATGATTGACAAATGGATATCGCCTGTTCCAGGAGGTAAATCGATTAACATAAAATCTAATTCTCCCCAATCGGCATCAAAAATCATTTGGTTCAAGGCTTTAGAAGCCATTGGTCCTCTCCAGATAACGGCCTGATTTGGCGATGTAAAAAATCCTATCGAAAGCATTTTTACTTCGTAACTTTCAATTGGTTTCATTTTTGATTTTCCGTCAACAAGAATCGAAATCGGTTTCTCATTTTCAACATCAAACATAATTGGCATAGATGGCCCGTAAATATCAGCATCAAGAACACCAACACTGAATCCCATTTTAGCTAATGAAACGGCTAAATTAGCTGTAACAGTAGATTTCCCTACTCCTCCTTTTCCAGAGGCTACAGCAATAATATTTTTAATTCCAGGAATTGTTTTCCCTTTAATTTCAGGTTTTTCTGGAGCTTCCACTTTTATATTAACTTTAATCTTAGCTTCGGCAGCCACTTTCTCCTGAATTGTTTTTCTAATATCGTCTTCGGCACGTTTTTTAATGTGCATGGCTGGCGTATGAAGAACTAAATCTACTACTACCTCATCTCCAAAAGTGATTACATTAGTAACTGCTCCACTTTCTACCATATTTTTTCCTTCTCCCGCAATAGTAATTGTTTCTAAGGCTTTCAGAATTTCTTTTCTATCTAATTTCATTACTAAGTTTACTATTTTTCAATTGCTATTTCCAGTCTAAAAAACACATTTATTTAAACTGATTTCAGATTGCAAAGATAACGGATTAAGTTCTTATTATAAAGTTTTTAAATTGTATTTATTAATGGTCAGATTAGTTCTAACTATAAAGCACTTAACTGTGATTTTTATAATCTAAAGAACTAATCTCTTTTTGTTGGTTCCCAAAAATATTTTTCGAAATCAACTATTTGATTTTCGACTACTTTTATACCTTCGTTTTCTAACAATTGCTGCATCAGATTTGTTCCATCAAAATGAAATTTCCCCGTAAGCAATCCTTTTCTATTTACTACCCGGTGTGCTGGAACATCCTCCATAGTATGCGATGCATTCATAGCCCAACCCACCATTCTTGCTGAACGAGCCGCACCAAGATATTTAGCTATAGCTCCATAAGAAGTTACTCTGCCATGAGGAATTTGCCTAACCACATCATAGACTCTTTCGAAAAAATTAGTTTTATCTATAGTTTCAATCATTCTCTAATCATTTTGTTGTACTCCTGAGGAATTACCCCTGTAATTTCTTTAAAGTTTAATAAAAAAGAACTGTAAGAAGAAAAACCTGTTTTCTTAGACAAGGACATCAAGGTATTCGATTTTAAATAGCCTGCTTCTATCAAACTGATAGCATCATAGATACGAACCGTTTTTTTAAACTCTATAAAACTTACGTTGGAATGGTATTTAAAAAGGTACAACAAATGACTCTTAGGAATTCCTAATTTAATTGCAAAATCTCTCATAGAAACAGATGGATTTCTAAAACAAAATTGCTCTAAAGCCATTCTTTCTACTTCGTGAACATAGGTCAGTAAGTTGTTATCCACTCTTTCTTTTAATCTTAAATCCTGACTATTACTTACTAAAACTGCATCGGTAAGATTCCAAAAATCTTCAAAAACCAATTCAAAATATTCTTTTTTATTTCCTTCATCACTCGAAATAAGACTATTATGCAACACCGATGGAGTCAACAAAATCTTAAAATATAAAACGCAGTTAAAAATTGCAGCGATCCATAAATAATTTGTCCCATCAGAATAGCCTGCCACGTAAATATCTAAAAAAAGGGAAACTACTAAACGCAAAATTGTCAAAGCACAAATAACAAAAAAAAAGATTGTAAAATTCCTAAGCAACACTTTTTGTTTATCAATAATTGCCACCTTAGATTTCCTAAACCAGAGCTTATTTTTCAACTCCACATAACTAAGAAACACATAATACAACGCAATTGCCGAAAACAAAAAATAGACATAAATATGCAAAAAACTAGCGTATTCGAGGATTAAAAGATTGGTAAAGCCAAATAAAACAGGAATTGCAAAATACTTCAAATCATCTTTTGTGACATTCTTTTTATTAGTCACTAAACTCTTAAAATACAAGTAAAAACAAGGAAATACCACCCCTCCAAAAGAACGAAAAACAATCATTAGGTTTTCATTTACTACAAAAGGATTCAGTATATTAACGGCACTAAATAAAAATCGGGAAGAAGCAAAAAAAAGTAAAACCAGAAGATAAATATTGACTTTTTTGTTAGAATTGTATTGTGTAATTACAACAGTAAAGGTCAAAAAACCTAACAATCCCGTTATAAAATACACAACACTTAAATACATATTCGGCTACAATTTTTGCGATAAAAAATTAAAGATATACAATTATCCAACTTTCCTATCAGACCCAAAAAAATATCCGATACATTATCTTAAAAAACCGTTGTTTGGAAATAATTTATACATTTTTCAATACATAAATTCCTGCATTACAATAATGTTAGCCTAAATAATATTCTAAAATATTAATTAAAGTAATTACCGAAACAATGCCTGTAATACAAC
The DNA here is from genome assembly GCA_002280815.1 of Flavobacteriales bacterium 32-34-25. Classification (GTDB taxonomy): domain Bacteria; phylum Bacteroidota; class Bacteroidia; order Flavobacteriales; family Flavobacteriaceae; genus Flavobacterium. The sequence continues at coordinate 10,299 of NCET01000058.1, forward strand.
CAATAATAACATTCATATTCCTAAGAAGATAGTCGGCCTTTTTTTCTATTTTTTGAAAAAAGGCAATATAAAAGTAAAAAACAAGAATCGAACCTAAAACTGCTCCGCTAACAAAGCTAAAAACCGAACTAACATCAAAAGAAAAAACGGCATAGGAATACAAAGAAACGCTCACGAAAACATAGTACGGAATAGGAAAGAAATTCAATGCCGAGAGCAACATTCCTAGAAAAAAACGTTTCTTTTTACTGTGTTTCTTGATTTTAGGCTGTTTGATTTTAGGTTGCTTAGCAATCCACAAAAAATAAACAGTCAATACACTAAAAATAACAAATCCTACTTCTCGTAATAACTGAATAATATCGGGACGTGCATTGATAATTCGTGCAAACAAAACAGCCAAATACACCTGAATAAAAATAACCAGCACTGCTCCTGAAACAAACCAAAAAGCATTACGCCTTCCCTCTTTCAAACTTACTTTAGCAGCAGTCATATTGAGTAAACCAGGAGGAGTAATTCCTATAAAAGCTGAAAGAAAGCCAGAAAACAAGGATATAATTAAATTCATAGGCCTATTTTATAGGAATACCTAAGAAATACGTTCCAAAATTAGCACAATTAATCTTTAATTTTAAAACGGATATAGGTGATTGCTTTGTTAATTTCTAAATATTGTTTTTCGTAAAAAGTTTGAAAAGCAGTCACTTCTTCAGGACTTCCTTCATTTACATAAACATTATGATTGGCATATAAAACCTCATGCCCTTCTCCATGAAGCAATCCTAATGTATAACCGTGCATGAATTCGCTATCGGTTTTAAGATTAACAACACCGTCTTTTTTAAGGATTTTTTTATACAATTGTAAAAACTCCGAATTGGTCATTCTGTGTTTTGTACGCTTGTATTTTATTTGAGGATCCGGGAAAGTAATCCAAATTTCGCTTACTTCGTTTTCGACAAAAATATGATTAATCAATTCAATTTGAGTACGAATAAAAGCTACATTGTGCAATCCAGTCTCTACAGCTGTTTTAGCACCACGCCAAAAACGAGCTCCTTTGATATCAATTCCAACAAAGTTTTTATCCGGATATCTTTCGGCTAAACCAACAGAATATTCGCCTTTTCCACAACCCAATTCCAATACCAAAGGATTGTCATTTTTGAAAAATTCAGTATTCCATTTCCCTTTCAACGGAAATAAATCACCTACTACTTCTTCTCTTGTTGGTTGAAAAACATTATTGAATGTTTCGTTCTCTTTGAATCTCTTTAATTTATTTTTACTTCCCACTGTTTTTTAAATATTTGCGCAAAATTAAGCAAATATATCAAGACCTGAGGCAAGCTTTTGCAAAATATAAACGGTTAATCGATTTCTAGATTTTAATACACCTCATCGGCACATTCAATAGGAAACAAGGTTTCATCATGTTGTGACAAATCCAATCCCATAATTTCTGATTCTTCCGAAACACGCATTGGAATAATTTTATCGGTAATTTTAAACAACAAATAAGCACCAAAAAAAGTATAAATAGAAACTAATAACAATGCTGTCATGTGATGTCCAAAAACACCCCAACCGCCGTGTAACAGACTAGCATCTTCTCCATGAGCAAAAATAGCTGTCAAAATCATTCCCATAATCCCACCTACACCATGACAGGCAAAAACATCTAAAGTATCATCAATTCCTTTTAAATATTTAGAATACACCACCATATTAGAAACTAAGGCAGCAATAAAACCAAAAAACATACTTTCAGGAACCGAAACATAACCAGCAGCTGGCGTAATCGATACTAATCCTACTACAGCACCAATACAAGCACCAAGAGCAGAAACTTTTCTACCATTGATTCTGTCAAAAAAGATCCAGGTTAACATAGCCGCAGCCGAAGCCGTAGTGGTTGTTCCAAAAGCCATAGCAGCAACACCATTGGCTTCCATAGAAGAACCCGCATTAAAACCAATCCATCCAAACCAAAGCATTCCTGTTCCTAATAATACAAACGGAATATTCGTTGGTACATGATTGTTGTTTTTTCTCTTTCCTAAAACAATAACCCCCGCTAATGCTGCAAATCCAGCACTCATGTGAACTACTGTTCCTCCTGCAAAATCCTTCACACCAAAGAAAGAACCCAAAATACCTGTTGGATACCAAACCGCATGACACAAAGGCGAATAAATAAATATACTGAACAAACAGATAAAAAGTAAATACGAAATAAAACGAACACGCTCCGCAAAGGAACCCGTAATAATAGCCGGAGCAATAACGGCAAATTTCATTTGGAACAAAGCAAAAAGCATAAACGGAACCGTTTTAGCAATATCTTTATGAGGCAAAACACCCACATAATCCATAAAAGTAAAAGTAGTTGGATTACCTACAAAACTATAAAATCCATCTCCAATATTAATCCCAACAGGTTCTCCAAAAGCCAAACTAAATCCAACCACAACCCATATTAAAGTAACCACTCCCATACAGATAAAACTTTGAAGCATAGTAGAAATTACGTTCTTCTTTCCTACCATTCCTCCGTAAAAAAAGGCTAAACCTGGTGTCATAATCAAAACCAAGCAACAAGAGGTAAGCATCCAAGCCACGTCAGCAGCAACAATTTGATCTGCGGTACCAAATTGCGAATGAACCGTTTTAGGCTCTATAGGTACTTGCCAAAAAAGTCCTGAAATACAAACAATACTAATAACTACAAAAGAAATGATCCAGCGTTTCTCAATTTTCATATTTTCTTACTTTAACCCATTAAATTGTGGGGGCAAATTTAAAAATAATTTACATTTGAGACTAAATAGGCTGTAAAATAAGAAAGTCCACAACAAATAACCCCATTTTAACCCCACCAAAAGAATTTTGTTATAAAAAATTATCAATTTTAAAGATTTTAACTCTTTTCAATGAGAAAAATATTTTTCAGCTTATCGAAAAAATCAAACAAAAAACAGCTAAAAACCTAAAATTCGAAAAAAAAGTTGTAATTTTTCATGAAACAAAGAGCACTTATTTCGTTTTACTTCACATCATTAAACTCAAAATAGTTCCTGCATGAAAAAAATATTTTTTGTTTTTTCGATTATCTTCCTGATTACCATTGGCACACTAACATCGTGTAAAAACAAAACAGAAGAAATTAAAAACAGCCCACCAAAAATTATCTTGGAAGCATACCAAATTCCATTTGACAGTACTGCCGTTACTACTTTTTTTAAAAACCATCCCTTGTTACAAAAACACGAATCAGATGTAAAAAAACTGTATCAAAAACACCAATACCATTATGTTTGGTTTGACAAAAATGGGATTAACGAATTTGCGAATCTTTTATACGATAAAACTAAAAATTTAGAAGAAGAAGGCATTGAAATCAACGTTCCTTATAAAAGCAAATTTGATCAAATTCATAGTAATTTAAACAAAAACACCAAGCCTAATATTGAAACCGAGCTTTTGCATTCTTCCCTATATTTTTTCTA
>NCET01000432.1 GCA_002280815.1 Flavobacteriales bacterium 32-34-25
TTTCGAATAATAATTGATTAGCTTATTTATTACTTTAAAAATGGCAAAAACAAAAGCTTTGGTAATCTTTTCTTCTTCATTATCATTGCTTAAATTTTCCTTTATGGTCAATAATAATTTTGAAACCGCTTGCAAAACCGCTATCGAACCGTCTTCCCATTTTTGAAATAACAACAAAAATAAATCAGTTGGATTAGCATTCAATTCCATCAGTTTATGATGGCTAATAAAAGTATAATTGTTCTTATTGATTATATCAACCAAAGCAGCGGTTTGAGCATAAGGCTCGACCAAAGGATGAGTCAAAATATCCAAAACATCTTTGTAATAAAACACATAACTTTTTGCATTTCTGGACAAGGCATTGGTTTGCATTTTAAACAATTTGGCAATCAAAATTTGGGCAGGATTATTTTTACTCGAATAGCCCATTGTAATATTCAAAGCTCCAACTGTAGATGGTAAAGAATATAAAAGTGGCACCAAAAGGTTTTCTTCTCCAAGCACAATCGCAACTTTATCAAGAGATGTTGTTGGATTTTCATCTATAATTTTCTCAATAATACTTCCCGAAATTTTGGCTTGACCAATACTTTTAGGTGTTCCAATAATTTGAATGTTTTTAGACTGCGAAAAATCGTCTACAATCCACTCAAAAGGATTTGATTTGTAGTGTTTCCAATTTTCTTTAAATCTCCTTACAAACAATCCTGCATCATGATAAGGATCATTTAAAAAAGTTTTGTCGGCATCCCAATAAATTTTGGCTTTATCCAAAGATATAAGATGCTGAATAATTTTTTCTTCGGAAGCATTCAACGCATTAAAACCTGCAAAAACAAATTGTTTATTGGCAATTGAATTCGAAAAATGATTTAAATTTTCAACCGCTTCACGATAAATTAATCCTTGATAACCAATTCCTTTTTGAAGTAAATGCGCATATAAAGATTGGTAATAAAGGGGAAGTAATTTCCAAAAATCAATATATTTTTCAAGTAGCGGGGTTTTGTTTTCTACTTCAATTCCCCATCTTTTTATGTCTTCAATGTCTTTTAAGTAAGACAAAACATGTGTGGAATCTAGTAGATAACGATCGATTTCATTGAAGTCTTGGAGGAGTGTTTTGGCCCAATTGGCAAATAACTCAAAAGACTGCTGATTAGCTTTATCAGTTACAGATAAATAAACTTCATAGAATTCATTCGAACAGTAATTCTATTGGATCGACAGTGCGAATAGCTGCAATATCCTGAATAAAATCTTCTATACTAATAATCTCAGGAGCGAGAATATTATTCGAAACTTGTTTTTTAAGCGCTTCAATTAAAAAAATCTTTGCTCTTTTATTAGGTAGAACTACTATTGTATTAGTTAGTTTATCTGAATATTTTTCAATTAAAATCTGGGCTATTTTATCTAGAAAGCTACTGTTTGTCATAGTATAAAAATAAAAAAACGCCCCGATAAATCGAGGCGTTTTCTATATTTATTTTAGAAAGAAATTATTTGATTAATTTCACTTCAGTTCTTCTGTTTAATGCTTTACCTGCAGCAGTTTTATTAGTTGCAACTGGCATAGACTCACCATATCCAACTGATTTCAATTTGCTAGAAGAGATACCTCTATCAAGTAATGCGTTTTTAACTGCATTAGCTCTAGCCTCAGAAAGTTTTTGGTTGAATGCATCAGAACCATCACTATCTGTATGTCCTTCAATTAAGAATTCAGAGTTAGCGTAGTTTTTAAGCAATGCAGCCATTGCATCTAATCTCTTAGGCACATCACCATTTTTGAATGTAGATTTTCCAGAGTTAAAGTAGATAAATCTAGCTTGAGATTTCAATTCATCCATAGCTTCTTCAGTTACTTCTGGACAACCTTTGTTACTAGCTGGACCAGCAACTTCTGGACAAGCATCATCTTTATCAGCTACACCATCTTTATCAGTATCTGGCCAAGGACAACCTGCGTTTTCTTTTGGACCTGCAACAGTAGGACATTTGTCATCTTTATCAGCTACACCGTCTTTATCAGCATCTGGACAACCTTTTAAAGAAGCTAAACCAGCTTCATTTGGACAAGCATCTTCTGCATCAGTAACACCGTCACCGTCAGCATCTGGACAACCTTTTAAAGAAGCTAAACCAGCAACTTCTGGACAAGCATCTTCTGAATCAATGATTCCGTCTCCATCAGTATCAGGACAACCATTGAATTGTTTTAAACCAGCAACTTCTGGACAAGCATCTTCTTTATCATAGATTCCGTCTCCATCTGTATCTTTTCCACCAAATTTGAAAACAATACCAGCAGTGTGTTGAGCATGAGAACGAACTAAAGGATCAGAAGTTCCAAATGCTTTTTTATATGTAGTACCAAGTGCTAAACCAACATTTTCTGTAAACCAAAAAGTTAAACCAGCACCAGCATTAACAGTTCCAAAACTACTATCTCCTAAGAAAGTATAACCTCCTCCTAAGTGTAAGCTTGGATCAATTACTTTAGATTTAATCAAATTCATGAAACTGTATTTCACATTTCCATCAATCCCATAATACATTAAGTCTCCAGGATTAACAACATAATGATCTTGTGATGGGTTACCATCCCACATTACCAATTTGTCAATCTTGTTCACAGAACCTTGAAGTCCAACAGAAAAATTACTTCCTACATAACGAGATACACTTAAATAAGAAACAGAAGGAAGGATATTCCAGTTCTCTTTTACATTAAATGGTTGAGAAAAATGATCGTCTAACCATCCACCTGGTCCACCTGCACTCGTTCTAAAGTCTACAGCATTTACTCCAAAAGCTATAGCCCATGGGTTGTTGCTATCCTGTGCGTGCGAGCTTATACCCATCACCATCAATACAGCAACAAAAAGTTTGTTAAGATGTTTCATACTTGAAAATTTTAATTACAATTTAGTTAATTATCAACAAAAGTAATGCGTAATTTTTTAACTACAAAATAGAATGTTAAAAAAAAACTTTACAACAACAACCCTTCTAGCATTGATACACAAACATAAACAAGCAATTATTATTAAAAAAAACAAGCTTAAACCCAACACCACAAGAGGCAATCAACATTTACACTCTTATTTAAAACCAAAAAAAACAACAAACAATAAACCCCAAACCATAAACATCTCTGCAACCCACAACTGAGAACTCACAACCCACAACCGAGAACCGCAAGATGAGATTCCTCGTCGCTCCTACCTCGCTCTGTCGGAATGACAAGACTCCCAATTGAATTGTCACATCGAGCGGAGTCGAGATTTCCCATCAGAGTGAGCTAATATCTCCGCCCGTCTCAAAAAAGAAGAACCAAAAACCGAGAACCCACAACCCGCCTTCGC
>NCET01000433.1 GCA_002280815.1 Flavobacteriales bacterium 32-34-25
TTTAGGAAAACTCTATTTAATCCCTACCACAATGGGAGAATGTGACCCGATGGATGTTTTACCGCAAACCGTAAAAAGAACTATTGATTTTATTGACTATTATATTGTCGAAAACGAAAAAACCGCCCGAAAATCAATCAAAGGAGTCAATCCAGAGAAAAAACAATCGGATTTAGTGCTTTTTGCATTAAACAAACATACCGAAACCAAAGAACATTTGGATTTTATCAAACCTCTTTTAGAAGGAAAAAATGTAGGTTTAATGAGTGAAGCAGGTTGTCCCGGAGTTGCCGATCCCGGTGCTGTAATTGTAAAATTAGCACACGAAAGAGGCATTCAGGTGATTCCATTAGTAGGTCCATCTTCTATCTTATTAGCCATGATGGCTTCTGGAATGAACGGACAAAGTTTTACTTTTCACGGTTATTTACCTATTGAAAAAGACGAGAAAAAAGCGAGTTTTAAAAGTTTAGAAAGAACTTCTTTCGAGAAAAATCAATCTCAAATTTTTATCGAAACACCCTATCGCAACAATAAATTATTGGAAGATTTAATTCAGACTTTACATCCTGAAACACATTTGTGTATTGCTACTGATATCACTTTACCAACTGAATATATTAAGACTAAGAAAATTTCGGCCTGGAAAAAAGAAACGATTGATTTACATAAACGTCCTACTATTTTTATTATTCATAAAATGTAGTTCTAGAAAAGGATTTCGTTAAATCAAGTCATTTGTTTACTTTTAGCATCTTAAAAAAAGTAGAGCATGTCTAAACTTCCCAATATCACTACCAGCATTTTTACAGTTATGTCAAAAATGGCGGCTGAACACAATGCTATCAATTTATCTCAAGGTTTTCCAAATTTCCCTGTTGATGAAAAACTGACAGCAATTGTAGCAAAATTGGCAAACGAAGACATTCATCAATACACTCCGATGGCGGGTTATCCGCCGTTGTTATCCAAAATTGAGATACTTGTTAAAGATTCCTACCAAAGAATAATTCAAGCAGAAACAGAAATTCTAGTCACTACTGGAGCAACTCAGGGAATTTTTACCACAATCCAAGCTTTAGTAGAAAACGAGGATGAAGTTATAATTTTAGATCCTAGTTATGATTGTTACGAAGCTCCAGTTTTATTGTGCAATGCAAAGCCCGTTCGCGTTCCATTAAATGACAATTATACTCCAAACTGGGAAACCATCGAAGCGGCTTGTTCGGAAAAAACTAAGATGATTATCATCAATAATCCACACAATCCAACGGGAAAAATTTTGAATGAAACGGATTTTGAAGCCTTAGAAAAGCTGCTTGAAAAATTCCCAAAAATCATTTTGCTTTCTGATGAAGTCTACGAGTACATTACTTTCGAACAAAAACACATTTCGGTTCATACTCGAAAATCACTTCGTAATCGAGCTGTAGTCGTTTCTTCTTTTGGAAAAACATTTCACATTACAGGTTGGAAAATCGGCTATTTAGTTGCTCCCGAACACTTGATGATAGAAATTAAAAAAGTACATCAATTTCTGGTTTTTAGTGTCAATAGTCTTTCGCAGGCTGCCATTAGTAATTATTTAAATATCGTTTCAGTTGCTGAAATTGGCAATTTCTACCAACAAAAAAGAGATTATTTTAGGCAACTGCTTTCCAAAAGCCGATTCCAATTAATGCCTTGTGAAGGAACTTATTTCCAGGTCGTATCTTACGAAGCCATTTCGAATGAAAATGATGTCGACTTTTGCAAACGTTTAATCACTGAACACGGTGTGGCTGCGATTCCTATTTCTAATTTCTATGAAAATGGTAAAGTTTTGCACTTAATTCGGTTTTGTTTTGCAAAAGACAATGCAACCTTAGAAGAAGCTGCAAGAAGACTTTGTGCTATTTAACACCCAAAAACAAGAATATACTTCTATAGATAATCCCGTCCTTAGCTTTTGCAGTCGAGCGTCAAATGTTTGAAGAATACGTAAAAAGAAAAGCTGTTTGAGCGTAGCGAGTGCTGCCTCTTTTAGTATTCGAAAACTAATTTGACCGACGAGAAAGCGTAAGACTTGATTTTTTTGTTTCTTTTTTGATCAAGCAAAAAAGAAAATAAATTTCATTAAAAAGCATATAATTGACGTTTTTAATAATCACAAGCCAAACTTCATTTCGTATATTTACAATAAAACCGAATCAAAATGAACTTCAGCCAAAAAATGTTACGAGACGACGCACTAAAAGGAAAAGTAATTGTTGTTACTGGTGGCGGT
>NCET01000059.1 GCA_002280815.1 Flavobacteriales bacterium 32-34-25
TAGGGTCTTTTGGCTGTTCTACTGCCGCGGTAACATGAACTCTTACTGGCGAAGTTTTATACACTTGACCATTGTATTCTATAGTAGCTTGTTTGATAATCAAATTCCCTTTTTGATTGGGAATTAAATAATAAGAATAGATTTTCTCGAAAGAGCTCTTTCCGTTAATCCAAGACTGACTCACCTGCTGACTTGGCCCTGCAATAACTCTAAAACCATCAAAAGAAGGTTCGTCAAAATTATCTCCATCAATATTCATAACAAAATCCACACGAAGTCTTTCGTTCAAGCCTAATGTGTTCTTGCTTACTTTAGTCTCAAATTGTACTTGAGCCCAAAGTCCGTGAAAACTTAACAGTAATAATATTAAATATCTTTTCATTGTTTCCCTCTCCCCAGCCCTCTCCAAAGGAGAGGGGGCCAAAACGGAGTATATTTTATTGTTATTTAAAAATCCTAATTACCTATCTTATTGCACATTGTCGAATTGGAATATTCCCTAATTAATTTACCAATCTTTCTCTGTTTGGACTGATTTTCCTTTTACTTTTTTAGCGTTTACCTTGTCCTGAATTTTCTTTTCTTCATTGTTAACCGCATCCAAGAGATTCTCTAGACGATCTTTAGAAATTCCACCTGGTTGTGGCTTTGGCTGCTGATTTTCATCTTTTTTATCTTTGCCGTCTTTTTTATTCTGATCCTTTTTGTCTTGATCTTTCTTATCCTGGTCTTTTTTATCTTGATCTTTTTTATCCTGATCCTTTTTGTCTTTATCCTTATCGTTCTTGTCTTTGTTTTTGTCCTTTTTATCCTTATTGTCTTTTGGAGGATTCTCTTTCAACATTTTTTTTGCTAATGCACCTTATTGTCTTTTGGAGGATTCTCTTTCAACATTTTTTTTGCTAATGCAAAATTGTATCGGGTTTGCTCATCAGCAGGATTGTTTCTAAGGGCATTTTTATAAGCTTCTACAGCCTGTGTATAATCTTTCTCTTTCATGAACACATTCCCTAAATTGTGATAGGCTTTGTGTTTTTGAGTTCTTGATCTAGCATTCTTTAATGCTTTTGCGTAAGCATATTTTGCCTCCGAAGCTTGGTTTTGCTTATAAATAGCATTTCCTAAGTTAAATGGCGAAACCGATCTGTTTGGGAATTTTGAATTTGATATTCTATAATTAGCTTCAGCTTCGGCAAACTTACTTTCCTTGTATTCTTCGTTTGCAACAGGCAAAGTTTTATCTTTTTCCTGCGCCAATATTCCTCCCAAACCAATAAAAAGGAGTGCAAAAAAGGTAAATCCGTATTTGATACAATTTTTCATTTTCATTTCTTTATGTTCTTCCTTAGCAACACATTTACTTAAAGGAATTGACATTTATTTTTCCTCGTTAAATAAGTTTAACTTCTTCACCCAACTGGTTTTTTTCTCTAAAAAGAATAAATCCAGAAATAAAAGCACAAAAGCGAATCCTAAAAACCATTGAAATTGCGATTGGAAATCGGCCATTTGAGTCGATTCAAATTCGGTTTTCTGAATATTATCTAAGGTTTTCTTAACGTATTCTACCACTTCTTTGGTATTATTTCCGCTTACATAACCTCCTTTTGTGGCTTTTGCAATGGCTTCCAAATCAGGTTGATTTAATTTTGTAATAACCACTTGGTCATTTTGATCTCTTTGGTAACTTTCAACAACACCATTTCTTTTTAACGGAATTGTTCCTCCTTTTGGGGTTCCAATTCCTATCGTAATAATGCGCATTCCTATTTTATTGGCTTCTTCGGCAGCGGCTTTAGCTCCTTCAGAATGATCTTCTCCATCCGAAACAAGAATCAACAACTTAGAAGTCTTACTTTTTTCATCAAAATAAGTCGATGATAATTTGATAGCTTCATCTAATGATGTCCCTCTGGAAGAAACAATATCAGTATTCATGCTTTGCAAAAACATTTTTGCCACACTATAATCAGTCGTAATGGGTAAAAGAGGGAAAGCGCTTCCTGCATAAGCTACAATTCCTATTCTATCGCTTCCTAATTGATTGATAATTTGAGAAACTACTTGCTTGCTTTTTTCTAATCTATTAGGTGCTACGTCTTCAGCAAGCATACTTTTAGAAACGTCCATTGCAAAAACAATGTCGATTCCTTCGCGTTTTACCGTTTCTAATTTCGTTCCTATTTTTGGATTCACTAATCCCAAAATCAAACCAAGTAAGGCTAATAAAATAACAACTAATTTGAAAACCGGTTTAAAAACCGAACTTTCCGGACTTAATCTTTTTACAATTTCTAAATCACCAAATTCCTGTTGTTTTTTTCTTTTCCAATACATATTCAATAGGAAAAGCAACACCACAATGGGTAGTATAAAAAGTAAGTATAAATATTTTTTTTCGTCTAATTCCATTTTATTTAACCACGAAGGTCACTAAGTTTATTTCACTAAGTCCACAAAGTTAATTGCAAACTATATTTATAATGTTTCGTTTATTATTCTTTTAACAGCTACAGATGTTTTAATTTTTTACCCACACACTTCGTGAACTTTGTGCTTCCTTCGTGTACTTTGTGGTTAAACCCCTAAATAAAACTTCTATAAACCGTGTTTCTCAATCCAATTTCGACCAATACTAAAAATCCAGCCAACCAAACAAAAGCTCTGTATTTTTCGTCATAATCATAAAATTTCAACTCTTCTATTTCAGTAGTTTCCAATTTATTGATTTCTCCATAAATTTCGGCCAATTTATCGTTGCTGGTTGCTCTAAAATATTTTCCATCGGTTTTTTGAGCAATATTTTTCATCAATCGTTCGTCGATTTCTACTTTCATCATTTGGAACAAAAACTGTCCATTTGGAGCAATAGCATACGGAAATTCCGCCATTCCATTCGTCCCAATTCCGATAGTATATACTTTTATTCCATATTGTTTTGCAATATCAGCAGCAGTTTCTGGTTCGATAAAACCCGCATTATTTACTCCGTCAGTCAAAAGAATAATTACTTTACTTTTAGCTTTACTGTCTTTTAAACGGTTTACTGCTGTGGCTAATCCCATCCCGATTCCGGTTCCGTCCTGCAAAACATTATCGTATTTTATGCTCCCAATGGCTTCTTCTACAATGGCTTTATCGCTAGTTACCGGAGTTTTAGTGTAAGCTTCTGAAGCATAAACTACTAATCCTATTCGGTCATTTGGTCTTTCTTCAACAAAATCAGCCGCTACTCTTTTTAAAGCTTCCATTCGGTTAGGCTTTAGATCTTTGGCAAGCATACTTCCCGAAACATCCACCGCCATTACAATATCAATTCCTTTTGTTGTTTTGGTTTTGTTGCTAATATCCACCGTTCTTGGTCTTGCTAAAGCCACAATTAAAGAACTTAAGGCTACTATTCGAAGAACACTTAAATACGGTTTTAATTTTACCCAAAACGATTGTGAAGATTTAAAACCTTTTATCGAACTTATTTTTAAGGTTGCCGATTGCTCGTTTTTCTTTAAAACCAACCAAACAATGGCCAATGGAATTAAAAGAAACAACCAAAAAAACTCTGGATTTAAAAAAGTTATTTTTGCCATTATCTACCTCCTTGTTTTAGTTCGACTGAGCTTAACACTCGTTCTGAAATTTCATTTGCATACTTATCTCCTTCTTGATGTAAAATCAAAACCTGTTGCAATCCTCCTTCTTGGCTAAACAACAAAATTTCATAATACATTCTGTCATTTTCATTGGTTAACTCATTAACTCTAGAGAAAGTTCCGTATGATTTTACACCCGTAATTCCTTCTTTGGTTTCATAATCTTCTTGCTTCACAATCATATTTTGTGCGCCTTGAGATTCCATGTATTTCAAATAAGCCTCCATTGATTTTTTCAAATCGACTTGCATTTCCTGTTTGTATTTTAACGTAGAAACCATCAAATGGAATGAATCTATCAAACTACCATAAGTGAAAGATTGCATTTCTTTAACCAATGCCAATCCTTCTTTAGGCAATGATTTCATCATATCCGTTCGTTTTAGAACTTTAGGAGTCTTGATAATTATGGATGGATTTCCGTACTCACTTATTACCCATTCTCCTTCTAACAATTCCTTTGATGGATGGCCAATTAGATTGTCTTTTACATAATCAAATCCTTTGGTTGCCAATAAAAAAAACGTAGTTGCCAGCAATAAGAAAAGTACTGTAGCCACACTCACAGCAATGCGATTGTTTCTTTTTTTCTTTAATTGAAGTGCAATTTGTTTTTGGCGTTGGGCTTCGTTCAATAAAACATCTTCTTCTACAGCAACCTCAACTGGAATTGAACGATCTAAAGTTAAAATTGCTTTTTGTATTTTATTTCTGTCCTCAGTTATTTCAAATTCTAGTGGTTTTGATTTGGCAAATTTTACTAAATCGGCTTGTTTCAAAACTCTTTCCAGATTTTCGATAGTCTCTGGTGTAAGCGTCATTTTCTTTTTAACCGAAGCAGCTCTTAATCCCAAAATCAATTCAGATGTAGTACTTTCCATAGCAGGAATTTCTATTGCTTCTTCGATGTAATTTCGAGCAATATCAGTCAATTCACTGTAATATTCTTTTATTTCTCCTTTTTGCCAAAGCTCTTTCTTTTCCAGATTATTCAATAAACTAGTTGCTTTTTCTATAGGAGTTTTATAGATTTCTTCTTCAATTTTTTTCTTTTGTTTGTTTTTAAGAAACCAATAAATTCCTGCGCCAATTCCAAGAATAACAAGCAACCCTAAAAGGTATTTCCACCAATTTCCAATGGAGTCATTGGCTGGCTGAATATCCTTAATGTCATACATTTTTTGTTGCAAAGTATCCACCTGAACATTAGCCACCTCAACAGCAATCGAATCGGTTTGATAGGCTTTGTTATTAATAAGTACTTTGATACTAGGAATTACATAGCGTCCCGAATCAAATTGGGTTAATCCGTATTTTTTTATCAACTCATAACGGTCGTTATTTTTTACGGTATCAACAGGATAAGATTGAATAACTTCGAGTGCACCGATGTTTTTTAAATTTGGAAAAACCACCTTCGATAAAGTATCTACCGATGTTTTTAAGGTTAATTTAAACTCGGCACCAATTTTATTTTTTGTAGTATCGATACTTGTTTCTACTCTTTTTTGTTGTGCAAAAATGGTGGTAGAAATCAGTAATAATAAGAAGAATATTAGTTTTTTCATGTTTTATGAATCCTGTTAAAATCTTAGATCAAAAATCGTTAATCTTCAATCAAAAATCTTTATCTCGATTTAAAATAGCCCAATAATTTGGTTACATAACTTTCGTCAACTCTGGTATTTACTACACCAGAACCTGATTTACTGAAGGTTTCTTTAAAATAATTCAATTGATCATTGTAATATTTCTCATAGTTCATTCGAACTACTTTAGAACCTGTGTCTACTAATTGCATTTCTCCAGTTTCAGCATCCAGCATTGGAACCATTCCCAGATTTGGCATTTTTTGTTCTCGAATATCATACACACGAATTCCAGTTACATCGTGTTTTTTAGCGGCAATTTTCAAAGTTTGCTCGTAATCATCCGACATAAAATCGGAAATCATAAAAACAATCGCTTTCTTTTTTTGAGTACTAGACAAAAATTTCAATGCCTGAGCAATATCTGTTTTATGACTTTTTGGTTCAAATTCGATCAATTCTCTAATGATACGCAAAACGTGTGACCTTCCTTTTTTAGGTGGAATATACAATTCGATTTGGTCTGAAAATAAAATCAATCCAATCTTATCATTGTTTTGTGTAGCCGAAAAAGCCATCGTTGCAGCAATTTCTGTTACGATGTCTTTTTTAAATTGATTTTTAGAACCAAAACTCTCCGAACCCGAAATATCAACCATTAACATCATGGTTAATTCTCGTTCTTCTTCAAAAACTTTTACGTGGGCTTCATTATAACGAGCGGTAACATTCCAATCAATATTTCGAATATCATCGCCATATTGATATTGACGCACCTCACTAAAAGTCATTCCACGCCCTTTGAAAGAAGTATGATATTCCCCTGAGAAGATGTGATCACTCAATCTTCGGGTTTTGATTTCTATTTTTCGTACTTTTTTTAAAAGCTCTTTTGTATCCATTGTAAAGTGTGTTCAGTGTTCAGTTTTTTAGTATTCAGATTACTGACCACTTATAAACCGACCACTGCTTACTGATTTAAGGTACCTCTACTTCGTTTATAATTTTATTGATGATGTCAACCGAAGTAATATTCTCCGCTTCTGCTTCATAAGTTACTCCAACTCTATGACGCAATACATCATGAACTACTGCGCGAACATCTTCAGGAATTACATAACCACGACGTTTGATAAACGCATAACATTTAGCAGCATTGGCTAAATTGATACTTCCACGTGGCGAAGAACCAAAACTAATTAATGGTTTCAAATCGGCTAATTTGTATTTCTCTGGGTAACGAGTAGCAAAAATGATATCCAAGATGTATTTCTCTATTTTTTCGTCCATGTACACTTCACGAACGGCTTCTTGTGCACGTAAAATTTGCTCAACAGAAACTACTTGATTTACCTTGCTGTAATTACCACTTAAATTTTGACGAATTACCAATCGCTCTTCGTCCATTTTTGGATAATCAATAACCGTTTTCAACATAAAACGATCGACTTGCGCTTCTGGAAGTTGATACGTTCCTTCTTGCTCGATTGGATTTTGCGTAGCTAAAACCAGGAAAGGTTTTTCTAATTTGAAAGTAGTATCGCCAATAGTAACTTGCTTTTCCTGCATGGCCTCTAATAATGCCGATTGTACCTTAGCTGGCGCACGGTTAATCTCATCGGCAAGAACGAAATTAGCAAAAATAGGTCCTTTTTTTATTGAGAATTCATTTGCTTTAATGTTGTAAATCATTGTTCCTACAACATCGGCAGGTAATAAATCGGGTGTAAACTGGATACGGCTAAAAGATCCGTGAACTGCTTGCGAAAGTGTATTAATAGCTAATGTTTTTGCTAATCCTGGAACACCTTCCAGTAAAATATGGCCTTGCCCTAGTAATCCAATCAATAATCGTTCAATCATGTGCTTTTGACCCACAATCACCTTGTTCATTTCCATAGTAAGAAGGTCTATAAAAGCACTCTCTCTTTCTATCTTTTCATTGATTGCTCTGATGTCTAAAGTCGCTGTATTCTCTTCCATAAAATTATTTTTAATACCTTGAATTTAATGCCTTAGTTTTGAGAGTGCAAATTGAATTTTTTTTTAGAGGTAAGATGTTAAAAAATGGTTAAAACTTCTGTCAATACTGCAATTTTAAGGACGAATTATGATACAATTTCCATAATTTTAAGAACTTTAAGAATTATACTTTTAAAAGCTTAATAAATCCATTTTATTCCAAAAATAAAAGAACTCCAAAAGCATCCAATTATCAGAAATTAAAGCACTTATAAACAACCGAATAAAAGACATACTCATAACAAAATTAAAATGAGAACTTATAAAAACAAAAAACAGTAGTAAACCTGAGCTTACTACTGCTTAAAAATTGTACTTTTATTTTTTTATTAGCCCTGTATTACTTTTTCAGGACTAGAAATTTCAATCATTTATTCGAACGAAACCGAACCTATATCGGTAATTTCTCCATTCTCAACCACTACATCAGCCACCATAATAGCTGTTTTTCCTGAAGCTGCATCTGGAGTAAGTGTAACCGTATAAGTCCCCGCTGGAACTCCATTTAACTGAAACATCCCTGTTTCATTAGCAAAAGTCGAAATAGTTGTATCTCCCACAGGAATAGAAACCTGAACTTGATAACCTTCTAAAACTGGAGAAACAACACCTTTTATCACTCCCGAAGTAGCTGTAGCCGAAACATGAATAACAGGTTTTAAATTATACATTCCTGAACCTCCTGCCGAGACAACTGATTTAGCCACATCAAAATCTAAAATAAATTCATAAGAAGCACCAGCTTGTAGCGTTTGATTTACCTCTAATTTCAATCCTGATTGCATCGCACTTGGAGTATTTAAATTAATCACATCATCACCTTTTACAAGCGTATTGTTTTCTCCTAAAACCAATCGGATTTGTCCTAGGTATCCTGAAGGGACAACATTATCAGCTAATAAAAGATTTACACCTCCTGTTAAATCTAATAAATTATATGTTCCAGGAATAAAATCATCACTAACGATACTTACCCAACCTTCTTCGCCAGAATCAGTCGAGGCTTTAATCATTACATCTTGTACATCAATATTTACTTCATCATAATCTCCTGGTGCATCAACTAAGCGAACCATCATTCTTGAGGTTTGGGCGCTGTCGTCATTATCGCTATTATTACAAGCTGTAAAAAAGCTCGCAAGCAAAACAATGACAAAGAACAATTGGGGGCAAAATTTAATCTTTTTCATTTTATTTAAATTATTTAAAATTAGTATATTGACAACGCAATAAAAACAATAAAATTGCCGAAAAAACGACATTTTTTCTAAAAAATAAATCATAAATTTTATTTTCAAATGATTAACAAACGGCTTTTAATAAAAAATTTGCTCGCTCATAATGATGAAAATAGTTTTTATGACAAAAAACGTCAGTTAAATTTACACACAAAAGAAGGGAAATCCAAATTTTTAAAGCACATTTGTGCCTTATCTAATTCTAATCCTGCTAACAACTCCTATATTGTTGTAGGCGTTGAGGATCAGGACAATGAAATTGTAGGAGCTGACTTTTTTGACGACAGTCACATCCAAAATTTAATAAATGCTTACTTAGAAAATCCGCCTAAAATTCAGTACGAAAACGTTCCTTTTCCCAACTTACCCAAAGACAAAGTAATAGGTTTAGTAACCATCAAACCTAAGAATAAAATTTCGTCTTTCAAGAAAGGAATTCACACCATTCCGGCTCATAGTGTTTTTGTAAGACGAGGCAGCAACACCACTCCTGTTGAAGAAAAAATAGAAAAGAACTACCCAAATACTGAAACTGTAATTGATCTGGAAAACAATTCGCGCAATAACATCAAATATACCTTAGACGGCGTTTTTGATTTTATGAATTTCAGGCATAAGGACATGGCACCAAAATACAAGGTCTTCAAAGAATTATTTGTGATTTGCTGGGCTGGAATTCCTAAAACTGTTCGAGACAAAACCTTCTTATCGCGCGTAGATATTGAGTTAATCAACGAACATATCAAATTATTTTATTCGGCTCAAGACGTCGTTACTATTTCTTTCAACGAAGATACTTTTACTATTATCGAATATGTTCCACTGGGTCTGAATGACAAAACCAGTTATTATCCGTTAGAACAGCAAACTATTTATTTTTTCGAAAATGGCTATTACAAAATTGAAAGTAAAATGCTTTTTGAACCTCCTGCCTTCAACAAAAAAATGCTTTTTCATATTTACAATAATAACGATGCCTTAATCCATAAGCTAAAAAAGGGGATTCAATTGACTCCCAGAGAACAAAAAGACCTTGAAAATCTACCTTCTACATTTATGATTTGCTATCTCAATGGTTTTGAAGATGCTAAGAAAAAATTGATTGATGCTAAAACACACTTAAAAGCTTTTCCTTCCGTTTATTTATCATTCAAAGAAGCCATGCGTATCTTACGCAAAATGAAATACGATGTTCAATAAACCTTTGAAGCCAGAAATTCTATTTTCGCATTATAAAACAAAAAAATAAAGAAAGCTACTGCATTTTTCTATCTCTTTTAGCTATTTTTATTATATTAGAATCTAAAAGCAGATTTCAAAAAAATGAGAACATTAGTTATAGGAGATATTCATGGTGGTTTACGCGCCTTACATCAAATTATGGAAAGAGCTCAAGTTACCCAAAAAGACAAGCTCATCTTTCTAGGCGATTATGTAGATGGCTGGAGCCAATCGCCACAAGTACTCGATTATTTGATTGCATTAAACACAAAAAATGATTGCGTTTTCATCAGAGGAAATCATGACGAATTATTATTGCATTGGTTAAAAGACAGCAGCGATAATCTTTTATGGTACAATCACGGCGGCGAAGCAACGGTACTAGCTTATGAAAAAGTGAGCAACGAAACCAAGCAAAGCCACATTGCATTTTTACAATCATTAGAAGATTACTATCTGGACGATCAACAGCGTTTGTTTATTCACGCTGGCTTTACTAATATGAACGGAGTAAATTTTGAATACTTCCCTAGACTGTTTTACTGGGACAGAACCTTATGGGAAACCGCTTTAGCACTAGATAAAAACATGCTTCCCGATGATTTATTGTATCCCAAAAGACTTACCTTATACAACGAAATTTACATTGGTCACACGCCCGTTTCTCGAATAGGAGAAACTATTCCGATAAAAAAAGCTTGTATCTGGAATGTAGACACCGGAGCTGCTTTTAAAGGACCATTGACTATAATGGATATTGATAGCAAAGAATTTTGGCAAAGTGAACCTTTAAACAAACTATATTTCGACGAAAAAGGGAGAAATTAAGTACATTTGTAAAAAAATATCATGAGAAAAACATTCACATTCATTGTCTTGATTACAACGACTTTCATAAATGCTCAGGCTTTTAGTGGAAAAGGCGACACTAAATTTGATATCACTGCCAATATCCAAGAACGAGGTTCTGGAATTCGTCTTTCTACCGATTTTGGTTTAGGAGAAAATATTTCTGTTGGTGTTCTAACATCTTACTTGTTATCTGTTAGTAAGGATGGACTGGGAAACAAACCTGATTTTGGCGACAGAGTAGACCTTAAAGCCCGTTTTAATGCTAATTTAGGTAATGTTTTCAATATTGACGAAAAAGTAGACATTTACCCAGGACTAAATTTAGGCCTAAGAAACTTTGGAGCACATTTGGGCGCTCGTTATTTCTTTACTGACGGTTTTGGAATTGTGAGCGAAATAGGGTTTCCTATTGCTAAATACAAACCAGAAGCTACTGGTTTTGACCGCTTAAATAACCAATTTACATTTAATATTGGAGCTTCGTTTAATTTATAAAAAAGATACTTAGGTAAAGTACCACGGCTATTTACCTCAAATTCATTAAACAAATTACTTTACAAAAATTCATGTAGAATTAATTCTACATGAATTTTTACCACATACTACACCCTTTGTAATGAATACCCTTAATTTTGTTCTGTCTAAGATATAAGGATATTTATAATTTGACACCTAAGAGATTTCCCCAAAATCTACTTTAAATTTTTCTATTTATTATGAAGTTTTGCATTCAGTTTTTGCTTAGCAAAAGTATAGACTAAATAAAATTATTAATAATCTTGACTACCAAATAAAACAATAAATGAATTATGATTTTTAAAGCATTAATTCTTTTTCAACAAATGATTATACTCTTTTTAATTTAACATTTTAAACTCATCATTTTTCAACCACTATAAAAATTGGATTGCTATTACC